>DSAU01000004.1 GCA_011046315.1 bacterium | reverse complement strand
ATTCAGGAGATTCCGGCTAAAAACATGCCGGAATGACATTATTAGTTAAGAGTGCTGAACTATTACAACATTTCTACCATTAAACTGTACGGGAACTTTAAAATGCAAGTTATCACCGACACCATAGCCATCTCCAGTCAGGGATTCACCGACATCATCGATGTTACAGCTAAAGTGGAGGCTGCGATTCACAACTCCGGGATTCAATCGGGAACCGTGACGATTTTCGTCTCAGGTTCAACCGCCGGGGTGACCACGATTGAATACGAACCCGGACTGCTGAAGGACCTTCCGGAAGCTTTTGAAAAAATAGCGCCGAAAAATGCGCGCTATCATCACGATGCCACCTGGCACGACGGCAACGGTTTTTCGCATGTGCGCGCTGCCATGCTGGGCTGTTCGCTGACAGTGCCTTTTAAAAGTCAGCATCTCTTACTGGGTACCTGGCAGCAAATCGTAATCATTGATTTTGACAATCGCCCGCGCAATCGTGAAATCGTGCTGCAAATTATCGGCGCTTAATTGGTCAATTTATCGATGTGAAGATATCTGTTAACCATTAAAATAAGTCGGTCCGAAAAATACTAAAATTACCCTTTGTTATTATTGCGATCCCGCTTCAGCGGAAGAAGCAATCTCATCACTAATAAAGAGAGGGCTTAGCGCCCCCATTTAGGCAAGATCGCAATGACAATATAAGGAGCTGTTTTCGGACAGGCGCTAAAGAGAGATCGATAACCCTGTTTGGCTTAAATAATTCGTAACAGTTCACCGGTCATTCCGGCTGGAGCGAAGCGGAATGCCGGAATCTCAATAATAGAACTTTTAAATATTAATTTGCATATTCAGGAGATTCCGGCTAAAAACATGCCGGAATGACATTATTAGTTAAAAGTGCTGAACTATTACAATAATTCAATGATAAAAATCAAAGACATTTGCTTCAGCTATTCACCCGATGACGACAATCCGCTGTTGGCATTAGACCACATCAAGCTGACGATTCGCGAGGGCGAATTTGTGGCGCTGATGGGACATAACAGCAGCGGTAAAACCACGCTGGTGCGTTGTTTGAACGGACTGCTGATCCCGCAGCACGGTGAAATTTTTGTGGATGAGTTGACCACGAAAAATCCTGCCGACCTCCTCCCCATCCGCAAAAAAGTGGGCATGGTATTCCAAAATCCGGACAATCAAATTGTATCGACTTCAGTGGAGAGAGAGGTGGCTTTCGGATTAGAAAATCTGGGAGTGGCGCCGGAAACCATTCACCGGGTGGTCCATGCAATTCTGCAACAATTCGATCTCGAAAAGTATCGCCAACATCCGCCGCACCTGCTGTCCGGCGGCGAAAAACAGCGGCTGGCATTGGCAGCCGTGTTAGCGATGAATCCGAAATATCTGGTACTGGACGAACCCAGCTCCATGCTCGATCTTAAAGGCAGACGCGATTTGCTCGACCTGCTGCTGGAAATCAAAAGGGATAACGCCAAAAAGAAAACCACCGACCAGACCAGCATCATCTTGATCACCCAGTACCCGGAAGAAGCCTTACTCGCCGACCGCTTGCTCATTATGGAAGGGGGAACCATAGTTTACGATGATTCCCCGACCGTCGTGTTCCAAAATGTCGACCACCTCAAACAAATCGGACTGGAAGCGCCGGTTGAGTTTGAGATTTTGCCGGTGTTGGTGGAGATGGGGTATGGATCGGAGGTGTTGAGCGGCTAAAAAACACATTGTTAAGTTTATCGATTCTCAATGAAAATTCTTAATTTTTGGGTGAGGATGAATGTTGTTAATAGAAATCCCCTATTATTATTATCATTAATATATTTGAAAACTGACCTTATAAAAAAAGCCCCCAACCAGATGTGAGGGCTTTTTCATTTTTAAGGCCAACAAAAATTTAGTGAATTAGAATAATTTTCTTCACCGCTATAAATTTATCAGCTCGCATTCTATATAGATAAATACCGGTACTGGCTTGGTTACCAAAATTATCTCTGCCATCCCATATAACTTGGTAAATTCCAGGATACTTATCTTCGTTTATTAAGGTTCTAATTTCCTGTCCAATCTGATTGTAGATATTTATTGAGACCATGGTTGGTTCTGCCACATGATAGCTTATAATGGTTTGAGAATTAAACGGATTTGGGTAGGGATCTGACAGATCGAAAGTTTCGGCCACAACTTCATCAAAACCATCGTTTAAATCTGATCTTTCCGGCAAATTTCTGGCTAGACTACCGCCGATCGAGACCGGCTCCAGCTTCACCGCATCAGCAACAATCGGTTCCACCACCGGGTTAATGTCAAGGGTGAAGATACCATCAAACTCAAACGTCCCCAAATCGATCCAGCGATTGTAATTGGCGGAATTCTCTTGATTGATATCAAACTGGCTGCTGCCGTCCTTGTGATAAAGCGTATAACGCGCCACCTTGTTGTTGCCACGGTAAAAATGACCAAAATAGACAGATACCTTATACCAGCCAACCGTTT
>DSAU01000480.1 GCA_011046315.1 bacterium | reverse complement strand
CCTCTGCCCGCTCTTTTACCTAAAGCAATCAAATAAATATCATTTGGGTCAATATTATAGTCACAGAATGCCGATTTAATTTTTTTACGTATTTCTTTTCTTGTAAGCATACTTTAGTATAAAAACAAAATTATTGTAACCGAACTTATGGTAATAATAAACAACTTGTTGTTTTTTTTAGATGGTGTAGTAGTGCAGCTCCTTTACAATCTGTCTATGAACTCAAAAAAATTCAAAAAACACCTGTCATTGCGATCCCGCTTTAGCGGGAGAAGCAATCTCTTTAATTATCGAGACTTATTTTATTCTGCTGATAGCGTATCACTATCGCATTAAAACTAACCAAATTTAAGGTTCATGGACACGCTGTAAAGACGTCGCACTCTAATGTCCCGCTCATCATGGAATTCCATCCATAAGAGTACAATTCCCTTCATCACTAATTGCAATCAGGAGTCATTCTCTTGTCAGTTTCCTTGCTGTTTCAATAATATTATCGGATAGCCAGTAGCCTTTTTCTCTCATCTCCTGCAAAATTCGAGTAACATTTTCAACTAACCCATAATTTTTTGCAGTAATAAGTATCCCAATCGTCCCGGTCGTGGGGATATTCAACTTCTGCGCAGCCTGTCTTGCTGCTTTATCGTCCATAAGGAGCATGAAATCGCTTTTGCTTGTAGAAGCAAATTCGATACACTGTCTTTCTCCCCTTCCAAGATCCTTTAATGTGATTTCGACTTCTGCGGCTGTCTTCCCAAATTCGCCTATTGTTATAAATTCATTTAATGCCTTCTCAATTTCTTCCGCTTCGTCCCCTGTTTTTGCCATGAGCTCTTTGAAAACATACGGGGTGATGTAAACCTTATCGAACAACGATTTTAGAAGGTGCAGGCGACCGATCTTGGCTAGTGCAATAATTGGTCCGGTATCAGATATAATGTTCACTACTTATTTTCCTTCTTCAGCGTTTCCAGATCTCTCTTCAATTCCGCTTCTATTTCATCATCCGGATAGTTAAATATGCTCACCCTATAACGATTGCAGGCTTCAAAAAACTCGACGCGGGATATTCCAGCAAATTCAGCCGCCTTTCCCGATGATATTTTGCCAAGCTCAAACATTTTCAAAGCAGCCATTAACCTTATATGGGCTTCAAGTTCATCTTTTGTAAGATGAACTGCCATTTCAAATTCGGGTGGATATTTTATAGTTAGTTCAGACATTTTTTAACTCCGCCTTATCTTAATTGTTTGGGTTCAATATATTGGTGAGGTTTCCTATACCGTAGTCTCGGCTTTGGGCAGCAATATTAAGCCTTTTATTACAGTAAGATCTTAAAATTTGAGTCAATTTTTTGATTATGGCAAAAACTGGTACGACCAATTCGTCCCGCTGAAGGGCAGGATTAAAGATTAAAATGACGGTTAATTAGAAGCCTTTATAGCCTTTTTTAATCCCCCTTCAAAAGCGATTGTTGGTTCGTATTCCAGAAACTGCCTGGGGCTTTGCCTATGTTTGCTAAAGAATGTTTTACATCCCCTGGTCGAGGTTCCACATACCTGGGTTTAATGTCTTTATTGAGGATTTTATTCAATTTGGCGACCAGTTCGTTCAATGTCACCCGCTTACCATAAGCGACATTAAATACCTCTCCTGAGAATTCGGTCTTGCTGTTTTCGCAGGCTTGAAAATTGGCTTCCACAATGTTCTGTACTTAAGTAAAATCACGCGACTGCTCACCATCTCCGTAAATAACCGGCGCCTCTCCATTTTTCATGATATTGATAAATTTGGGTATCACCGCAGAATATTGGGATGTGGGGTCTTGCCTGGTGCCGAACACATTGAAATAGCGCAGGATAATGGTTTCCAGTCCGTAGAGTTGGGTAAAAACCTGGCAGTATTTTTCGCCGGACAATTTGGAGACCGCATAGGGCGAAAGCGGTTTGGGCAGCACCTCCAGATCGCCATAAACCGAAGAGGACGATACATAGACAATTTTTTACCCAGCAGTCTTTCGCCGCGTTTAACACGTTCAACGTCCCCACCACGTTCACCTCATTGGTAGTCAGCGGATCCTTTACCGACCGCGGCACCGAGGGCAATGCAGCCTGGTGCAGGATAAAATCAACCCCATCCACCGCATCCCGCACAATGTGGTAGCCGCGAATATCCCCTTCAACTACTTCCAGTTTATCAAAATGCTCACCTTTGCCCTCTTTTTCAAGCATGGCTTTGATATCCGCGATATTCTCCCGCTTCCCGGTGGCAAAGTTGTCCAGGATTCTGACATTCTCTCCGCGCCGCAATAGTTCTTCCACTATATTGGAACCGATAAAACCGGCACCTCCAGTTACCAGATATTTCATTGTTTTATCCTGTTTGCTATTAAATTTTCAAAAGATAAAAAAAGAAATTACAAACAAATCTCAAGCTCAAAATTTCAATAATCAAAACATGGGAGCAATTCCTTAAATGCTATAAATATTGAGTCCTTAAAAGGACTCTGATTGG
>DSAU01000203.1 GCA_011046315.1 bacterium | reverse complement strand
GCTATCATTTCCGCGGTCAATAGCGGCGCGAAAATTCTGACGTTTTGCGTTGGCGGTTATCATCATTCATCAATTTTAGAGATGGCGGTTGAATATGCTGCTTCGCAAAACTGCCTGCTGATCGCGACGGTCGGCGAGGATAATCTTTCGCTGCCATATTTTCCGGCGGCTTATGATCGAGTTTTGTCTGTGGCTGCGCTTCAATCGAATGAGCGCAAACATAATCAGTCTAATTTCGGCGATTGGGTCAATCTCTGCGCACCCGGTTATTTGATCCCAAAATTACACCTAACCGACTCCATCCGGACCAGCCTGTCACCGTCACGGTTGGCAGCGGGTTACGTAACCGGACTGGCAGGCCTTTTATTCTCTGAAGACGAAATTTCGGCAGATAGTCTCACCAGGCGAATGGTTTTCAGCAGTCAGTCAATTTACAATCAGAATCGGCTGTTTGAAGGCAAGCTGGGAGCCGGTAGAATCAATGTCTTGCGCGCGATTACTGATGCGCAGACGCCTAATATTATCGTTCAAAATCTCCAATTCAGCGGCAGCGAGCCAGGCAGGAACCTTCAGCCGGGCGATGAAGTGTCGCTGGTTTTGGAATTGAAAAATCTTTCCCGCCGGGCGGAAAAAATATATATCAAGCTCTCATCTACAAGTCATTTTATCGATTTTCAGTTCAGCGAAATTTTTATTGAAAAAATGGGATTTCAGGAAACATACCATAATCAATCGAATCCCTTTCGCTTTTCGATAAGTAAGCTCTTGCCCGAAGCAGTAAATCCCGGCATCACAATCGCGCTGGAATCGGCTGCCGGCTATCAATATGAAAAAACAATTTTGCTGCCAATTAATATTCCGCCGCCGAAAAATGTTGCTATCTCCGTGTCCCAGCCAATTACTATACATTGGACTCCAAACAGCAAGTTTATCGGCTACCACGTCTATCGGGCACATAGTGAAACCGAAAACTTCTACCGGTTGACTGTATTTGTATTAAACTCAAATCAATACGTGGATGAAGACACGACACCGGGACAAGGCTACGCTTATTATGTAACCGGAATCGATTCTTCCTTTCAAGAAAGCGCGCCCTCGGAAGTGATTCGATTCCAGGCCCCGACATTACCAGATTTTTCCTTCTTCCCTGCGGATACCACCATAACCATATCCGACTCAATGCGTTTTTTCTGTGAAGCATTAAATAATTCTTCATGTGATGTTAGCTTTAGTTGGAAGCTGAACAACTGCGCTGTTGGGCGGGATTCGGTTTTTAATCTGTACCTGCATCAGCTTGCAACCGAGAGCGCTGACACTTTGTTACTATCTGTGTTCAGCTCATGCTTTAATTCACCGATAACATACCGCTGGTTGTTGAATATATTGCCTGAACCGATAGCTTCACCGGAATTGCAGTTGTCAGCATTCCCGGCAGCGGACACGTCGGTTATTATTGGCGATACGCTGCTGTGTTTTGTTTCATTTGAAAAACCGCTCAACCGGCAACCAACTTATGAATGGTTTTTAAATAGTCGCTTGTTGTCATCGGTGGTGGATTCTGGTTTTATTTACATTCCCACACAAATTGAAACCTCAGATTCGATCAAGGTGGTGATTTATCTCGGCGATATAACATTGACTCATGGTTGGATAATACGCACGATCAACAAATATGCAAACGATTCGATTACAGTCGCATTTTCACCTTCCCGGGATACGACGGTTTATGAAGGAGATACGCTGACGTTCAAATTAGCTGTTCCCACCGAGTTAGGTTCGCCGGAAATGATCCGTTGGCAAAGCAACAGAATCACCGACAGTCTCAACCAAAAAACGGAATGGAGTTTCATCGCCGATGATGATTCATCCGGACAGGACAGCGTCTCCGTTGTTTTTATACTGAACGATTCGTTGTGGACGCATCACTGGGTGCTGCATATTTTGAAACAAAATCGCCCACCCGAAGTCATAGCCCGCACATTACCGGCGGACACCTCGTTTGCATCAGGGGTTGATACGCTGTTATTTTCAGTCCATGCCATCGATCCTGATTCGGATGCGCTTAATTTCCAATGGTTCATCAACAATCTACCGGATACCGCTGCTGTGGACACCTTTTTCACATTGGTTAAATCGGCAATTGGCTTCAACCTTACAGATACGGTTCGTTGTCGCATCAGCGATGGGGATTCTCAAATCATGCTTGAATGGGTGATCTTTATAAATGAACCACAAAATCAGGCGCCGGAAATTTTTGCTGTCGAACCCAATCCGGATTCTGTGATCGTGCTGGTTGACACAACAGAATTCAGGGTTGTCTGCATAGATCAAGACGGTGATAGTTTGACTTACCGATGGTTGCTCAATCGCGACACACTCGATATCGATCAACCGCATTACAAATTGTTCCTTGAAGCAGATACGGTAGTGGTCTCTGATACGTTAACTGTTTTTGTTTCTGATGACGACACCACAATTACTGTCCGCTGGATAATGCTTCGGATGCGGGAAGATATCGCAGCATC
>DSAU01000046.1 GCA_011046315.1 bacterium | reverse complement strand
TCGTTCATTGATTTTAAATATTCGGCAAACGTTTCCTTTGATAAAGGTTTAATATTGTCATACCTTTCAATCAGTAAAATTTTATCGCTGATAAATTCATCATATTTTTCTTTAAAACCGATCAGACTTTCCCAGGCTTTTTCCTGTCCCTTCAAATGGCGGTCGCCTGGTTTTATGTCGCCAACCAATGGGATTAATTTAGGGAATTGTTTTAAAAACAACGGGGATACCTGTTCTCCCGGTGCAATCTGGTCCGCACTTTCAACAACATTGGCAGTTACCTGATTGGGCTTCAACGGCTTGTTTTTATAATAAATTTGAATAAATCCCGCAGCCGACAACAGGTACAAAACAAAAATAAATTGCGGCTCACTGCAGCCAAAGATAGATTTTCGAAATTGATTGAACAAAGCCCGATAGCCGGGCTTATCCTCTTCAATCGTCTTCAGCAGCTCACGGATAAAAATACACTGTTCGGGTCTGGGATCAATCACGATGTCGTGTCCGACTATTTTGATTAAATACAATTTTTCGACCAAGTTTTTTATCAATGATTTCATGGATTCCTGAGTAACCATAAAATGATGTCCGGTCAGATTTTCATTGATATAATTAATGACCTCGTTGATCGATGGAAGCGGCGGTTCCGAAATGATGGGTTTAATCTTTTTGTGCTCTTCATATAATTGGGAAAGGATTTTATCGGTGAGACGTTGTTTGAGTTGGTTGAAATCAATGATAATCCGGGCGATATCTTCAAACAAATTTTCTTTTCCATAGCTGATCAGTCGCGGCGGAAAATATGATTCGATCAGTATGTTCGATGCCTGATTTTTCAGATCGGCAATTCGCTGGCGGACTACGATATCCTGTTCACCCAGAAAACCGGGGCTCTCATTCTGAATAATTTGATAGCTATATTGCTCGGCATAATAGCGGCTCATTAATTCCAGATTTTTTTCACTGACAATAGCAGGCTGCCAGTAAACAAAGGATTTCCTGAACCGATCCGACATGGCTGTGACCTGCTCCCACAGTTCTGCCGTTTTTTCGGAGCCGGTCACCGGAAACCCCAACACAACCACGTACTCAAACTCGCCCCGGTCAATTTTCTGCTCCCAATTTTTTAATATGTCAACAGTGAGCCGCTCCGGCATGGCAAGCGTGACCAAAAATTTTCGCGACGTCTCCTGCCAGGGACAATGCTCTACAATTTCATTTTCATAAAAGTTTTGCAAAGGCAACCGGGGATTGGCGCAGCGCTGGATCAAATGACCAATGGCTTTTTTCTCGATATTGATGATGCGACCGAAATTATTCTCCACATGTTCATCGAACCGGTCTATTACGGTTTTTTCCGGTGAGATAAAATAAATATCATTGAAATGTCGATCCACTTCCTCCTTTTTAATGTATGCCAGTGAATTCATCAGTTTGTGAAGGACATGCCGGATGAAATTAATATTGGCTTCCTGTTCCAGTTGGGAAACTCCTTTGCCGGTCAATTCGGCGAGTTTGCCGATGGAGACTTTTTTTAGACCAGGCGCAATCTCGGTCAAAATTAAAATCTTGACAATGGCGTATGCCGCCTGAATTTCATCCTGAATTTCGTCAGCATCAGCTTGATCAGGTTGCTGAAAAATAAGCGGAACCTCTTTGACAAAATTTTTATAAATCAGATCGATAAAATCATGCGTCGCCTGATTTTCCTGGATTTTATCGAAGAAATTATCAAATACTTTATCGGGTGTAATTAAAACATTGGCATAATTCTCAATATAGGGCTGATGGGTTTCGGCATCGACAGCATGTAAACTGTTATAAAAAAATTCGACCATGCCGCGCGCTTTGGAAAACAGATTTGAAATGCTTTCCAAATAATAAACCGTTGCCGGATGGACCGGGTAGATATTATAAAACTCATCAAAGCTTAATTTCCAGGTGGGAAAATAGTCTTTAAATTCAGTATATACATCAGCGATGTCCTGCTGGCTATTTTCCTTTTTAATTGAAAGCCGTTTTTCGAGCAGCTCTTTGATATGAGTTGTCGATAAATAAATGCGATTGTTGAAACGGTCTCGGATTTTATTCAGCGCCAGTTCCGAGGCGCTGGAAATTTCTTCAATATCCTCCTGCATGCTCAAAACGGTCCAACAGTTCAACGGTAAATTCCACTCGCCCAAAAATTGCAAAAACCGGATGTCCTCGCTATTGATATCAATCTCAGACCGTGATCTCAGAAATTCAGACACTTCATCAATGAGCAGTAACACGCCGCCGGGAAAATGACCTTGCAACGATTTTTGAATGATAAGATATAAATCTTCCCGGGAAATGATCGGCGTGAAGGATAAATTTTTTTCCATTAAAAAATCTCTCAAACAAAGCGCCTGCTCAGCCACTGGCTTATCCGCGTAAGCCTGAAAAAATTCCTCGACCAATTCGCCGGAAACATAAGTTTTAAAATCCTCGATGATTTTCTGGCTGAGCGATTCCGGAAATGGGATGCCCTTCCTGATGAGTTTTTTCCGAAT
>DSAU01000014.1 GCA_011046315.1 bacterium | reverse complement strand
TGTTCAGATGGTTGTTTTAGGAGTGGGAGAAAAAAAATATCACGAACGACTTCAAAAAGCCACAACAAAATACCCTAAAAAATTAGCGGTTAATTTTTGTTTTGATAACGAGTTGGCGCATTTGATCGAAGCTGGCGCGGACATGTTTCTGATGCCATCACACTACGAACCGTGCGGATTGACTCAATTATATAGTTTGAAATACGGCACGATACCGATTGTTTTCTCAACGGGTGGATTAGCAGATACTGTTAAGCATTTTTCTCCCGACACACCTCGCGGCTACGGATTTGTTTTTAATGAATACACAGCAGAAAATTTAATTAAAACGATCGAGTCGGCTATTGATGTCTTTCAAGATAAAGAGACCTGGAAAAAAATTATGAACCGGGCAATGAAACTGGATTTTTCCTGGCATAAAGCCGCAGAAAAGTATGTCGACTTGTATTATCGACTAAAGACATAAACCACTGATTTCGCAACACAAGATTGTTTTTTTATAAGATCATACTAAACTAACCTTCTTTAACTCCGTTAAAAATCTTTAGTTACAATGTTACAGGTTGGAACATTGTTTCGCCTCAAAACAAGCCTTCCTTTCAAATTTGAATTAAATATTTTTGTTAATTGTTTGTTTTCTTTGAAAGTGGTTATATGATTGGTATCCAATTTTAATGGCATTGATTTTGCTATCGTGTTGTTGATTATTATAATGGGAACCATCGTCATTTTATTAATCCCCTGATTACAGCATTTAATAACATCCTCAATCGATGGGCAATAACCATTTAAACAAGAAAAGGAAATTAGTACAAAATGAATGATCGCCTGTACAATAGCCAGTCAAATTTGGATCACCAAACACTATTTTATGAGTTATTATGCAGGGACTAGACTTAAAAATGACCCAAACTGGCGCAATTGGTGATATTGCGTTGATGAAAATTAAAGGTTATCTGGATACGACAACCTCGAGTGAAGTTTCCGCGAAACTGAGAGAAATCATCAACAACCAAAGCTACCGACTCATCATTGATTTGGGTAAAGTCAATTACGTGAGCAGCGCCGGCTGGGGGGTGTTCGTTGGCGAAATTCGGAATATCCGTGAAAATGGGGGCGATCTGAAAATTGTTCAAATGACGCCTGATGTATATGAAGTTTTCGAAATGTTGGAGTTTGATAAAATTTTGGACTATTATGACACCATAGAAGAATCAATCACTGATTTTGATTTAAGCGCAGGCATCGACATCACTCAATCCAATCAAAAGAACATTACCAACACTTCAGAATTTGAAAACGATGTTGAAACTCCACTGGTCAAGGAAGTTGCATCGAAAACCGTATTATCTGAAAAAAAATCTCTAAAATCAAAATATGCATTTAAAAAACCACAGGTAGATGAAGCAAAATTGCCCGTGGCTGAAAAAATAAAGCTAATTGTCATTGATAATCCCAATGACGGCGCCATTAAGATCAAAAAGAAATTGAATACGCAGCGGTTCGGTTTTGAAAAGGTCGGTATTTTAAAAGTGCTCGAGCTATTAAAAGCTTATAATCTGGACAGTAAAGAAAAGCGTTATCGATATTATCGTTCAAGATGATCGAGATAGATTTACCAATAGCTTGAAATATTTGGCTGTTTGAAAATTATTAAAAAAAATGAGGAAGGCGGTTGATTGAAAATGTTAATCCTGAAAAAGAAATGTTTAACCAAAGTTGTGGTTATAACTTTTTTGATTATGTTGGTGTTGCAGCATGTTGGCGCGCCCCATGTTTTTTCTCAAACAAATCTCAATAAAAAGAATGAATTTTTTCCTGGCGATGCGATGCGGGTAAGTTTTATCGATATTTATAAAAGAACAGATCGCGGCGGTGCATCTCTTGATATCGGAGGTGATTATACGATTGATGGTCGTGGATACATCATGCTTCCGTTGGTAGGCCAGTTTAAAGTGATTGGATATGATCGATATACATTGGCTGAAAAATTAGCAGAAATATATAAGCCATATTTTACCGAACCCTATGTCGCAATAACGCCATTAATTCGATTGACAATTATGGGGCCTTTTTTCAGGCCTGGTTCCTATCGAATCAGTTCTGAAAGTTCGCTCTGGGAATTGATAGAGAGAGCTGGTGGACCTCAGGTAAATTGCGATCTGAACAGTATAAAAGTTGTTCGCAATGATGAAATCGTCATTGAAAATTTGTTAGCAAGTTTTGAAAAAGGATATTCACTGGAGGATATTGGGGTGAAAACCGGTGATCAGATTATCGCCAGGAACAAACGAGATTTTGGGTTTCGTCAAGTGATGGAATATGTGAGATTTGGAATGAGTCTTGCGTCGCTTTATTTGCTCATTCTCCGTTGGGAGAAATACAAAAATTAAAGCACGTGATTTTAAAATAAGGTAACAGTTCAGCCACCAAGACTTCAAAGCACCAAGGAACACAAAAAAAAGAAGTTTGTAAAATTATCGCTTTCTTGAAGGCTGTAATTTTCTAATAAAGAATGTAAATTTTCCTTGAGTTATAT
>DSAU01000372.1 GCA_011046315.1 bacterium | reverse complement strand
GTGTTATTCGGTGTGGGCCGCGCACTTGGCGTCTGCGCCAATATCATCTGGGATCGGGCGTTGGGTTATCCAATCGAACGACCTAAATCAGTTACGACTGATATGTTGGAAGCAGCAGCAGGAATCAAATAATTTTTCAAATGTTTTTGATTTTGTCGTAATTTAAAAGGGCGTGATGAACGCCCTTTTTTTTCTACAAAATCACAGACAGATCATTGATTCCATTTTGCTGGATTTAATATTTTTCAAACTTCAATATAACAAATGCCAGCCCCATCGAACAGCTACCGCCTGATCCAAAACACTAAATCCCAGCGCGCTAAAGCGCATTGGTAAGTGGTGAGTGGTTATTGGTGAGTCGTCCCTTCATCCTCCACACGTGAAAAATTTTTTTACATAAAAGTTCAAGAGTTCATTTGTAATACAATAAAAGAATGCAGTGAAATCTTTCAAAAAAAATATTGTGTTTTTGAAAAAAAATTATCATATTTAATTACATCGTTCCATCAAGGGGAAAATTCGTTTTGCCATGAAAGTTCGTTCTACGAATAAACTTCAGCCAGATTAACGAGGAGATTAGCAGTGAGTATCATCGACCAATTTATTAAAAAATCGATCACCAATCCGAAAACTATTGTTTTTCCGGAATCTGACGACGAACGGGTCCTGCGTGCAGTTGAACAGATTCACAACCAAAATATAGCCAGACCAATATTGATCGGAAAGGCAGAAACAATTTTAAAATTCGCTCAAGAAATGGGGATAAAACTTGACCACCTCCCCATTATTTTTCCAACAGAATCAGAATATTTTCTCAGTTTTATTAAGGCTTATATCCGGAAGCGACCGAACATCAATGAAAAAATTGCTGAAAAGCTATTAAGAAAACCGCTGTTTTTCGCCGGTATGATGGTCTCCGAAGGAAGGGCAGACGGAATGGTGGCTGGCGTATCGCAGGCAACAAGTACGGTCATTCAGGCAGCAAGTTTAACCATTGGATTTGACCATGGATTGTCAAACCCGTCATCTTTCTTTATTATGGTATTGCCTGAATTTAATGGCGTACGAGACCACATTTTGATTTTTGCCGATTGTGCAGTCAACATCCAGCCAACACCAAAACAATTAGCTGAAATTGCAGTGATTACCGGTCGGAATGCGAAAAAGCTACTCGATATTGAACCGAAAATCGCGCTGCTGTCCTTTTCCACAAAAGGCAGCGCCAGGCATGCCGACACGGAAAAAGTCATTCAGGCAACACAGATCGAGAGGGAAATCGCGCCCGATTTGGACATTGACGGCGAGCTTCAGGCAGATGCTGCAATTATCTCCTCGGTGGCGCAAAAAAAAGTTAAACAAAGCGCCGTTGCCGGCAAAAGCAATGTCCTCATTTTCCCGGATTTGGATTCGGGAAACATTGCTTATAAATTGGTACAATACCTTGGCAAAGCTCAAGCCTACGGACCTTTTTTGCAGGGCTTTGCCAAACCAGTGAGTGATTTATCGCGTGGCGCCAGTGTGGAAGATATCGTGGGGGTGACAGCGGTTACCGTGGTTCAGGCTCAGTAAATACCGAGGCTAAATTTAAAAATCAATCAGTTATCAATTCACAAGCGATTTAATGCTAACCCAACCACATTCAACAAGAACAGAGGAACACTGAATGTTAGTTGTAATTAAAAAAAACTTTGAAGAAATGTCAGCTGAGGCGGCAAAACTTATCGCCAAACTGATTCACCACAAACCCGATTGTGTCCTTGGATTTGCCACCGGAAGCACCCCATTGGGAACCTATAAAGAGCTTATCCGGATGCACAAGGAAGAAGGGCTTGATTTTTCAAAAGTGACCACATTTAACCTGGATGAATATGTGGGCTTACCGCCACGACATCCGCAGAGTTATCATTACTACATGTGGGAAAATTTATTCAAGCACATCAATGTTGACAAACGTCACGTCCACATTCCTCATGGAATGGCCGATGATGTTGAAGACTTTTGCGATTGGTATGAACAAAAGATTGAAGAGGTCGGTGGAATTGATCTCCAGGTTCTCGGGATCGGCGCCAACGGGCATATCGCCTTCAATGAACCCGGGTCTTCACTTGGGTCGAGAACCCGCATTAAAACCCTCGACGAATTGACCAAACGCTACAACGCGCGTTTTTTTGAAAATCCCGAAGAGGTTCCCAAATACGCTATCACAATGGGAGTTGGTACCATAATGGATGCCAAACATTTGCTTCTGTTGGCAAGCGGTTACGAAAAATCCGATGCTATCCAGGCGACGGTTGAAGGACCAATTACCGCGCTCTATCCGGCTACTATTGTTCAAATGCACCGTACCGCGACTATCATTTGCGATGAACAAGCAGCATCAAAACTTTCAAGAAAATACTCAGGTTACCTGTCATAATTTCGATTGAATCAGATTTATGGAGACTGATTATGAAACTTATTATTTTTGAAGACAACAAAATCGATCAATTATACCCACTCACTTATTTGCGCCCGGCATTCGAGTTGAAGTGCGGTCATATTTTGCTGAGAC
>DSAU01000021.1 GCA_011046315.1 bacterium | reverse complement strand
GAGACAGGGAAACGCACTCGGTTTGAAGCGACACCGAATGCAGTGGGTGGTTTCGTACAATATAACAAGTAGTATCTTTTGTCAATAAAAAAATCGAAAAAAATTAAAGGAGGTTCCAAGCAGCAGCAATTCCGAATGAATGGAACTGAGACCATGGGGCGATGTAGGCGTCAAAAATCGGGCAATGCGGTGGCAACACCCGCGCGAGAGGGTGTAAGTGGTTTATGGTTTTTAGGACGAGTTAAAGGGTTTATGGGTACGTGGTGAAATACGAAATGTGGACTAAAGTTATCCCGTTCGCAGTCGGATACGCAAGTCGGAAAACTCATAGAGGGTCATGGGTTTATCGAATAGTTCCAATCGTATTTGGTTGAAAATACATTTAAAAGATCGGAGCAATTGCAGCAAAGAGTCCACTGAAAAAGAGAATGTCTTAGCTTGTTTTTTCTGCCAATGTTTGAAAATATCTGAAAGCACGGTAAGCTGCAATATGATATGAGCCATTTGGGCAAATAAATAATAATTGTGGGCGGCATGACCTTGCGAACAGAAACTGTGTCCCAGATGCAAGCCGTGATTCTTCTGAAAATTAAAGCCCTGATTCTCGATTTTCCAACGTTGACGACCGGTTTGGAAGACTTCCAGCGCATTGGCGATGTTGATATTCTGGTGAACGATAAAAGCCATCTTGAAGCTGGTTTCGCGACCATCGGCGAATGTTCTACTAACAGTTCCTTCGATATAATTAAGACCATTAAGCAGAGCTTTGCCAAACGTGTGTGAGGCATTATTGCACCAACGCAGTTGCAACGTCAACTCAGACTTGGAGTTATGTCGCATGGTAACCGTTTTGCGATTGGTTCTGCATTCATTGATCCCTTCAATAAACTCATCCATCAGCGGACGATTTTGTTGTGCCCCCTTGAAGCCGACGGAGTATCCCCAGCCGTGGGCGCGGATGGCGGAAATAACCGGAGCATTGCAATAAAGTGAATCAAGCAGGACAAGAAATTTCATCTGTGGATGTTTGCGCTTCACTACGGCAATCAGGCGATGAAAGGCCTTTAATTCGCAATCCTGCTTGTCAAATTCACCTTCCGGATTCTCAATGGATTCAGTATGTACCGACAAGGCCATGCCGTTCAGACCGACTATTTTCGCCTCCAGATAATATTGATGATAGGTTGTTTTTCCGTTTCCGTGTCGCTTGGACGTGGCATGATCCAAGGATCGTGACGATGAGAAAACATGAACTCCGTCAATTGCCAATAGCAAATAACCGTCAGCAGTCTTCAGACCGTTCAGGAGCTTTTTTCGGCTCAGAGTGGAGATCATCTCGTCAATAACTTTTTGCAGTTCTTCTGGTTGCAGATACCGCAAATAATAACAGATGGCGTCAATGCCAGGCAATCCCGGGATTTCACGCTTCAGATAGATGGACAAGTTTGCATGTAGATGCTCGCTTTTCTCCATTTCCAACTCGAACTGGTTGTTCGACGGAATTCCGGATAAGCGTTGCCACAGCACCAACTGACATAACAGTTCACTGGAAAACTGTGTCCGGTTAGCCATTCTAAAATCTTTGACGCCATCAAACCATGTTGACAGCTGCGGAAAATAATGTTGCAAGGCAATCAGCACACTCTCTCCGCAACTGCCGGTATAATCACGATATGACGGACGAAGTTTTTTTTCTACTCATTTCGATGCTCCCGCCGTAATGGCTTTCTTTCGTGCTTTGGTCGCCGCTATGATCTGCTCGCTGAGTTCATCAATCTCCTGCAACAGCTCTTTGACTTTCTTATATTCATCCGCCCACTTGCGCACTTCCGGCAACATCGCCACCGGCACATAAATCGACCGGGTCTTGTTGCCAACCCCATGTTTGGTGATAATCCATGCCGAGTGCAACTCTCCGCCATTGGCGCAGGCACATTTTTTATTGCCGCATTTGCGTTTACTTTCCACCAATGAACCCATGATGAATGGTTCACATTGACCCAACTTGGCAATGCGCGTTTTCACTTGCCGTTCCAGCGTGGCGATCGAAATCTGTCTCATTTACTTTCAGCTCCTTTGTTTTTATACTACTATTTTGAAGCATGAAAGCTTCAAATATAAGATACCACGTAAATTCTGCAAATCAAGCTGGAATAAAAGATTTTACGTATTATTTTGCGGCAATGTAAAAAACGTCAGTATTTTTACTTTAGAGCATTAAGACTTTAAAAATAAGCAAAAAACAGCGAAAAATCCTTCCGTATGAACTAAAAGTTACTTTCCTATTCAATCCGTGCGAACTATTCACTCATTCGGAATTGCTGAATGATAGCGTATCCCGGGTTGATTTATTGGTGGGGTGTTTATCGCCCCCCTTTGCGGGAGCATGGGGAAGATGTTTTATTCATGTTGGAACTGAGTGGGGCGAGTGTATTTACAGGTTGATTGTCTAGTAAAATGGGTCTGCCAGGATGGTCTTCAGGCATTACATTTTCCGTTTAATTCCAGTATAGGTCAGGCTTGCGCTGGTAGAACGGTAAAATGAATATGGGTTGAT
>DSAU01000431.1 GCA_011046315.1 bacterium | reverse complement strand
TTGCATTACATTTTAAGAACAAGTGAAAAATTAGCTATTCTTCAGCGGTTATTGAACGGTCAAAATATTACCGAGATGATCGACCGGTTGGACAACCGCGATGTGATCGGACTGCAAAAATTTCTCTGGGAGATCACGGCTGAATTTGGTATCATCTGCCGGAAAAAAAATTTTTCGAGAAAAGAAATCACCCGCAAGATGACCCCAACATCACAGTTTCAAAAACAACACGGCTGCACCGAGCGCTCCTACCATTGCAAAGCCACTCAATGTATCCACACCCATAGCGAATGCGCCCGAATGAAAATTAAAGAACAGATTCAGGTGATGACGGAATCCCTGCACGAATACCTGAAAGTCGAGAGAAAAAATGAACTTTTTGAAGCAGTTATCGGTTAATTTTCGCCGGGCAATTTATTTTAATTTGATGCTGCTGACGCTGCTATATGCCGGTGAAATAAACTGGAATTCCATTTCCGGAACACATTGGGTTATTTTCTTTGAAGCCAATGACAGCAAAAATGCGAATAAATTGCTGACAACGCTGGATCAGGCGTATCCCAAAATATCTGTGGCACTCGGTATCGAGCTCACTGATTCTGTTTATTTTTTTATGGCGCCCACTGAATCTGATTACTTGAATCATGTCGGTAGCAGCATCCCCAATTGGAGCAGCGGGGTGGCTTTTCCGGCTCAGCGGCGGATCGTGCTTAAATCACCACGCACGTCAAATCAACCGAACGCGCCATTTAAAACCGCTGTTCATGAGCTGGCGCATATTATGCTTCACAGCAATATCGATGGGCGAGCCATCCCTCGCTGGTTTGATGAAGGAATTGCAGTTTATTTTTCCGGCGAAAAAATGTACGCTTCGGGCTCGCTGGTTTCAAAAGCAGTGATTTCAAAAGCACTGATAGATCTGATGGAAATCGACCGGGTGTTAAAATTTCATCAGGACAAAGCCAGGCTAGCGTACCAACAAAGCTATCTGGCGGTACGTTATCTTTTTGAACAATACGGAGCTGAACAAGTTAAAAAGTTAGTCCAGCAACTGCGGCAGGGCAATGACCTGGATCAGGCCATGCTAAATACGATCGGTATGGACATGGCGGATTTTGAATATGAGTGGTATCATCATATTCGTAACAAATACCGTTGGCATTTTCTGATGGATTTTGATTATTATTTGTGGATCATTATTTTGGGGCTGTTCATTTTGGGATTTATCTTGATCCGTCGCCGAAACCGAAAGACAATCAAACGCTGGGAACAGGAAGACGACTGGGACGAACCATGGTCAGATACAGATTCGAGTACTATCTAACGCGACTGGTTGGGCAAATTGCCCGCGGACTTTCAACCCCAACCGCCGGAGCGATCGGCGACCGGCTCGGCGACCTGTTTTTTCATTTCATCAAAATTCGCCGTGATGTGATGTTGGAAAATTTGACCCATGCGCTGAGATCTGAGCGCTCGCCTGAAGAATTGAACCGCATCGCCCTCCTCAATTACCGCCATTTCGGACGAACACTGCTTGAATTCGCCCGCATTGCACAAATAAAACGAGAGATATTAATCAGCGAGATCCCGATTATCAATCGAAATATTTTGGAACATGCCATTAATCAAAAGCGGGGCGTGCTGGTGCTGTCGGGACATCTGGGCAACTGGGAATACCTGGCGGCAGCCGTGGCTTCAGTCGGTCCACCGCTGTACGCAATTTTTAAGGAGCAGAAAAATCTGCTGGTGGATAATTTGATCAAACAGCAGCGCATCAACCTGGGGCTATTGCCGTTGAAAGTCAAAGGCGGCGCGGCGCGCGGAACCCTGGCTGCGCTCCAACAAGGCGCCAAAGTTTTGATCTTGTTCGACCAGGATGCCGGCGGCAAAGGCGTGTTCATCGACTTTTTTGGCCGCCCCGCTTCCACCACCGATGGTCCCGCCCGCATCGCCATTAAATATAATATCCCTTGTGTCATGGCGTTCGGACTGCGGTCAAAGCGCGGCGCCATTCGTGTTGTGATCGAAAAATTTCCCGATCCCGCCGGTTTTGAAAACAATGAAAGGGGAATCCAAAAATTCATCGAAACCTACAACCGCCGATTGGAAAAATACATCAAACGTTATCCCGAACAATATTTTTGGATGCATCGCCGCTGGCTGACCTGGGAAAGACGGCAGCAAAACAAAGTCACACTACGTTAATCAGGCTGTTCATAAACTCATAAAAATTCAAAATATTCATGTCATTGCGATCCCGCTTTAGCGGGAGAAGCAATCTCTTTAATGATAGAGACTTATGTTAAAGATTGCTTTGGGAAATAATGTTTTGCAAAAGCTCAAAAAAATAAAAAAGTTAAATTTTATGGATGCTCTGGAAAAAGTAGTGTTAATTCAATGAACAACTTGATGAGCGTTTTAAATGTTGGCTGCCAAGAATTGGCTGAGGAGTTTTTGTCGATCAATCGGACTTTCATTCAAATAGTAAAAAATGGTCAGGAACGTTTCGAACCATTCTGCAAAATATTATAAATGCTTTCTTCAATTTTGGGGTTAGCGAAATTCC
>DSAU01000468.1 GCA_011046315.1 bacterium | reverse complement strand
GGTTAAATCAGGGTAGACCGAGGCTAATAAGCCGGCGCCCTTCAGCGGAACGGTGTCAATGTGCGCCTGGTTGAAAATTTTCAATAGCGCAATCAATTCGTTATAAACAATGGTGTTTCTGCCTAAGGTATCTAAATAGTCCTGTTTCAGCTTTGATAAATATTTGTCAGGAATAAGATCACTCGCCGGGATTTTGGCAATAATGCTGTAAAAGGCTGAAGCAATAGCGTGACGTTGAGCTTTTGTTATCAGTTTTTGCCAATCCGGGTTCTTGTCAAGTAATTGAACAATTTCATCAGTGTTTGAATTGTCTGCTATCAACTTTGAACAGAGGAGCAGCAGCCTGTCTTCGTCAGCTATTTTCATTTGTCTCGAAGAATTTAATCCTGATTAATAAATATTCGATTGAAGCGACCGTCCAAAAAAAGAGCAACTGGCTAACTTTATTACCTAACCGGGTCAATGTATTTGAATTCAGTAGAAACATTTTCCTGAAACGTTCCCCTGCTCTCATCAATAACCATTGCAGCATGAATAATTTGCCGATCGCTTTGTTAAAAATGGTGAACTTGTTTTGGTTGAGGTCGATTATGCCGTTTTCGCGCAGAATAAAGATAATTTTACCCAGATATTTTTCTTCATTAACGGGAGCGTCGAATGCTTGCAAACGATCCCCTCTGGTAATAAATTTTTGTGTCCGAGCATCCGCGATGATTCTGACGAGTCGATGCATACAAAAACTGTTGCCATTCAAATAGAGAATGATATCACCAGCAGTGAGCACCGCAGTATTAGCGGATGTAATGACAACACGATCCCCAACCCGAATCAGCGGCGTCATGCTGTTGCTGATAACGAGAAAAACAGCACTTTGATTAGCAGCGAGCTGTTGTTGCAGCAAATCAAAAACAACCCTGTTTGTTTTCTCCGCTTTCAATGATATCGCTTTAAAAGTTTACGAATTTTTATTGTTAGGTATAACAATCTGGTCTCTGATTACACGACTGTTTCGCCGCCGGATGTTAGACTCCCCCATTAATACCATCACAACCTACTCCCTGGCTACATGACCCGGCCAAAGTCTCGATGATTTTTTTATAGACGATGCGCGGTTTCTGATACTTTTTTTTGGTTTTGAGATTTTTTTTCGGAATTTCTGTTTGTTGTTTCATAATTTTAATCCTCCAACATTATGATGTCATATTTTTATGTTGAAAGTTCATTCAGTAGAACTATGGTTCAATTTCCTGATGAATTAATAGTTGTGATTGAGTCGAGCCCTCTGATTCATCGCAATAATAACAGCTTGTCTGAGGTTATTATATCGCCGGCTTTAAAAATGATGATGTAACTGCCGCTGGGCAGCAGCTCTCCCGCATCATTCTGTCCATCCCAGTGGATCGTATAACTACCGGCTGATTGTTTAAGTCCGGACAGTAAATAGTTAAATTGGAAACAAGTCTCTGTTTTCAGTCATTCATCGGTTATTCAATCTAAAAAAGTAGCAAATGAACTGAGCTCTGGAAAGTACTAAACGTCTAAAATTCTGCTCTGAGAATTTGAATTTGATAATTATACTAATGTCACCAGCAATGCAATTATGGTGATCCCAGCCGCTAACATGGCGCCAAGTCTTAAGGTTAAATCATGCTTCAGACGTAATTCCAATTCTTGCATATCGCGCTTTAGCGAAACATCCAATTCTTTCATATCGCGCTTTAGCGAAACATCCAATTCTTTCATGTCGCGCTTTAGCGAAACATCCAATTCTTTCATGTCATGTTTTAGCGAAGCTTCCAATTCTTTCATGTCATGTTTTAGAGAAACTTCCAATTCTTTCATGTCATGTTTTAGCGAAACTTCCAATTCTTTTATATCATGCTTTAAGGCAACTTCCAATTCTTTCAGATTTCTTTTTGTAGCCAGTTTCTCATTTATAATTATTGCCAGTGCTTCAGCATGCACCTCTGCCTGCTCCTCAGGGACGCCTACTTGTCTCAATTTTTTTGCGTAAGCTAATGTATCAAATGTTATGGAATCTGACATTTTAACTAACCTTTCAATGAAGTCGCTGTTTTTTGGCTTACTGACGAATCTATTGTTTTAAAACTTGCACAAAAATTTAAATATTTTTTATCAAATTGTCAAGCTATTTTTATTCAGTCGCAACACGACACGACCCGCGAAAGTCTCAATAATTTTCGAATACACGATATTAGCTTTTGAGATTTCTTTTTGGATTTAAGACCATTAGCACTCAATATACTATTACAGTTCTTTTTCATCATATAAATTTATTATTTCTGCATCCTCTAATTAAATGCTAATTTTTGTAAGTGTTCACCGGGTATGCTAATAAATCAGTTAACTATTTGATTTTATGGGGAGTAATCCTTCTATGGATTGCAAACAGCGCATATCGGCTGCACTCCAATTGAATATAAATTAAAGTCTTAATTCAATTAACCCGGTGAACGATAACTAATTTTTCGTAACCGTTCACGGGTTGATGCTGTTTAGTTGTTGCTATTTAAAACGTTGGAGTGCCACGCCTTTATGCGTCGCCACATTCCATAAAGG
>DSAU01000320.1 GCA_011046315.1 bacterium | reverse complement strand
TTGATTATCAGGCTTCCGCTGCTGTCCACCTGCGCCGGCGGTGAGCCGATATTGGTTACTTTGGCTTCGACATTGAATAATTGATTGATGGTATAAACGGCATGATAGTTTTCAGTATGAGCGTTCAGTTTCAGCTTTGCCGAGTCCTGCACAGTTACTCGCGCTTTATTGTCGCCGCTATTGTCGATTTTTGCCGGTTGATTGGTATCAAATTCTTTGGCTGAAACAATCTCAGAAGTAAAGACTTCATTGATTCTGGTGAAATTGGGATCCGCCTGGATGTGAAAATTCATCGAGTCGAGGCTGCCGTGTTCGATTGTCGGAATCGTCCTCAAACTATCTTCAATGATCGATCCGTACTGCGCCGACAATTTGATGTCCACATCTTTGACTTTCTTTCTGCCGAGGTTGCGGACATACACTCGAACCATAAACTGTTGACCGCGATTAACGTAACCCCGGTCGTAAAGCGCATTATAATTCGGACAGATTGGCATCGTTTTTACCAGTTGCACTGCTGCCGTTGATGCGACATAATAATTTTGATTGCGCTGTGCGCTGAGCGTCTGCCGGCTGTTCTGATCCTGAGCTGTTAAGTTGACCTGAACAATGCCGCTACCAGCATTTTCGCCGGTATTGGTGACTCTATAAATAAGCGTATCTGATTGACCTGAACTGAGCATCAAGCCACCGCCGGCTAATTCATCCGGAGGGACAACGATATAATCGTTTTGTGTTTGTCCCTCGACGCGAAAAGTAATGTCCGCCGGTTTGGGTGCATCGATAACTGCTCGCGCTCCGCCGGAATTGACGACGAACACCTTGATACGCCAGGGTTCAAGTTGAGAAGCAATCACTGTATCAGGCAAAACAACTTGAGAGATAGCTAAGTTCGCCGGGGTTTGGATGACGACCGTTTCCAACGAATCCAGCGCCGGTTGAAATATTAAGCCAAGGCTTTCACTGGTGTTTTCTGCTGTCGCGTTTAAAATTTCAACCGAAAATTTTTCGCTCGCAGCAGGCGTTGCTGCCGCAGTTACGAAAAACGTGTCCATCTTTGAACTCATTCCGCCAATATTCTCCAGGGTCAACATTGGTGAATTGATCGTAGAGTTACCATCTGTGTTCAATTTTAGCATCGCCTGTTGAATGTTGTCCTCACCATTATTTTCAAGCTGAACCCGCATCATGAAATTTTGATTGGTGTTCACATTGGGTGAATTCACGGCTAAGTTTTGTAACGCCCGAATACGAATTTTAGCCGGTTCT
This sequence comes from bacterium, assembly GCA_011046315.1. Taxonomy (GTDB): domain Bacteria; phylum Zhuqueibacterota; class Zhuqueibacteria; order Thermofontimicrobiales; family Thermofontimicrobiaceae; genus Kaytiofontadaptatus. Next base: position 1,346 of record DSAU01000320.1, on the reverse strand, counting down.
TGCACAACAATCGCTATTGAATCCGTTGAAACTGCTATCAGACTGTCGCCGCTAGTCGTCTGAAAACCGGTCACTTGAGCTTTGACCCAATATATTCCCGGCGCAGTTGTTGTCCGATCAACTACAAACATCAATGTATCAACGGCTCCGGACTTCAAAGTTAGTCCACCTGAAAACAGCCCGGACGGCTGCAGCACAACAAAATCAGCATCTTCTCCGAAATCAATAAAAGTCCGACTCGAAAGGGTGTCAACTTCAACATCAGTTCCCCCATCGTTTGAAAGAGCTACTTTGATATTCCAATCTTGAGTCTGCCCCCGGGTAACACTGGTCTGTGAAGCGAACAAGTTCACGATCCTGATTTTGGCAGAATCCAGAACGGTGACGCCGGTCAGGCTTTCATCGATGATTTCCTTTCCGGTTCCCAAATCTCGTAAAGAAACAGCGGCTTTGATTGTAATTTCTCCAGTACTGGTGCCGGTTTGAGAAATGGAATAAATTAATGTATCCACGCTGTTTCCGTAAAGAACCCTATTCCCGGAACTTGAAAAGGACGATGGTTTATTGATTGAATATTCCGGCGTAACATCCATGCCGCGAAGCAAAAAGAAAAGGCTGTCCCTTTCCAGTTGGACATCGGTTTCTCCGTTATTTTCCATTATCATGGTTAATTTCCAGGGAACAACCTGCCCCGTGGTTACTTGCAGTTGTGAGGGATAAAATCCCTTTATGCCCACAATCGGTGCGCTTTTCACAAACCAGGAATGGGTTGTATCGGCGGTAAAATCTTCGGTGATCGCCCCCGAATTCTCGTCACTACCGGTAATGTGTCCATTGATCTCGATATCCCCCAAAGTCGCCGTTGTCGCGACATTCACAATATAATCAAATTGTGTAATCACGCCATTGCCGGAAATATATTGAGGATTGTTCAGTGACGGAGTAATGTTATAATCTCCGGTTACATCTGCTGACTGGACAGCCGACCAAAATTTCAACGAATCCCGGACAACCAGGGCTCTGGATTCACCATCATTGATCACCATCATTTTCACATTTATCCCGGTGCCGCCCTGACTGACCGTGTCCCGGACAGAATAAATTCGCGTTATCCGTAAATCAGATTTCGTTTGCACCCTCCATACAGCTTTGATTGTCGCAAAGGTGTCTGAAACCGCCACTCCCCCGATTTTACCGGCGAACCAACCATCGATTGTAACGCTATCGGTGCGGGCGTTGTTTGCCACATCGACCAAAAAAGTCAGGGTGCGAGTACTTAAGCTGGGAATTTCAGTGATGCCATCGGTCCTTTGAATGTTAATAAAATCACTGTTACGATTCTCCCT
>DSAU01000401.1 GCA_011046315.1 bacterium | reverse complement strand
ACATTTTATTTTTTATTATTATTAATGTTTTAATTTAAATGACCTTTACAAATGGAACCAACCGCAGGTCTCAGGGAAAGAGAAGGCAGGATGCTTGTTTATTCAGACGTTAACATTGATTCCAAAACTGCTTATCAGAAAATTGGAAAGTTTATTCGCCACACACCACTGGAAGAGTGTAAAGAACTCTCTTCGATAACATTGGGTCAAGTCTATTTGAAATTGGAAAATTGGCAAAAAACCGGTTCTTTTAAACTTCGCGGTGCGCTTAATCGAATTCTCAATCTATCTGACGAAGAAAGGGCAAAGGGTGTAATCACGGCTTCAGCGGGGAATCATGGGTTGGGTGTCGCGTACGCCAGCCAACTGCTTGGAATCCGGGCGCGCGTTATTCTGCCGGTATCAGCGTCGCCTACTAAAGTGCACATGCTTCATCACTTCGGCGTTGATGTGATTCAAGCAGGCAGGGATTACGACGAATGTGAAGACGTTTCCCATCGTATTGAGCAGGACTGCGGACTTACCTTTGTTCATGGGTTTGAAGATTCGCGCATCATTTCCGGACAGGGTACTGTCGCAGTTGAAATTTTAAATGAACTGCCGAATGCTGAAATTATTATTGTCCCGGTCGGCGGTGGGGGGCTGATTTCAGGCATTGCCATCACCGCTAAAAAACATAAACCGAACATCCGGATTATTGGTGTTCAAAGTTCTGCCTCTCCGGCAATGTATCGGGCGCTGAAAGCCAACCAGGCTATCGAATCCCCCATCCACGAAACCATTGCTGATGGATTGGCAGGGCGTCTGGTTAGCCCGAGTATTTTAAATACGATCAAGCACTATGTCGACGATTTGGTGCTGGTTGACGAAGCTGACATTTTCAAAGCAATCGTTTTTCTGCTGCAACAGAATCACGTTCTGGTCGAAGGTGCAGCCGCGGTCGGAGTGGCGGCGCTGCTTTCCCAAAAAATAAATGTCGAAGAAAAAAAATGCGCCGTTGTATTAACCGGCAGAAATATCGATATTGATACCATAAAAATGGTTTTAACCAAAACTTAACCGGGCTAATATTGAAGATATTTGGTGGAATGTGGAAGACGCAGCGGGCAGCAATCTGCATAGATCAACATCGAGCCTGCAAACATCAAACAGAGCTGAATGAGCAGCGTTTTGTATAGAGTGTTTTGAGATTAAATTGGTTTTAAAAGGCAAACGAATACAGTGTTTCCCAATTAATGTGGCAATAGAGATGTCATTATTATTGTAGCAATAGAGATGTCATTGCGAGTGCAGCGAAGCAATCTCTAAATTTATAGAAATAGGAAGGAATGTTTCGTCATCTCGCTTAAGGCGGGAATGCTCGCAATGACATAATCGAATGAATATTATTTAGAAAACGATATACGATGTTAAACACCCCATTCATTCGACCCAATCGATACCGGATTGAGAAATCCGAAACAGCGTGCTTTTCCCGGAAACAGTCCGATCCCCAAATCCGGTTAAAGCGAGAAAAATTTTGAGCAATCCGCCTTTGATTTTCTTTTCCTGTTTTTCAGTATCTCCCAGCTTCTCTATTTCAAGATTCTTGGTTTGCCCGCTCAGCCAATTTTTAATGTCCTGATAATTCTCAACCGACATCGGCCTTAAAATTGCCTTAACGGTGATAAAAAGCTGTTTATTTTGTGGAAGCTCTTCAAACAAAGCGACCGGTAAAGAGTGAATGTGAGAACACTGTTCACGCACGGTTTCCAACGACCTTGTGATGCGTTTTTCAGCAAAGCTTATGACTACATATTTTTTTTCCCAATTATCAAAAAACACTTTCATCCGCACACTCTGATTGGCAATTAAATTATTAATCCAGCCGCCTTTCTTTTCCCACAATTGTACTTGATATTCGATGGAAGTTGTGAGTCCCTTTTGCAATCCCTCGGCGGTTTTATCATTAATCATTCCAACAGCGGTGAAATCGACCGTTAAAACGTTCTCCTCGATTTTGACCGAATCAACAGTCACCTTCTGTTCCGCTGCTGCCAGCGGGAGCAATGCCAGGACGACAAGAAATTGTGTCAGGATAACTTTTTTCATACAACACTTTTCAACAAATTAAAGCCCAGAATCGATCCCAAACGAAATAAAATTTGAACTGCTATCTCATCGGTTGAGCCATGATTGCGATCCACTCACCCATTGTCCGTTGTTGCAGGACAGAAAAACGGTGCGCTGTTAGTTTTGATAAAAATCGGGCTTTTTCTTCCGCCAATATTCCAGAAAAGATCACCCTGCCGTCAACTGTTAACAACGGGAAGATTTCCGGCAGCAATTTCTCCAGCGTGCTTCGATTTATATTCGCCAAAATTAAATCAAATTGGTTCTGACGAAAAGCGGGTCGGTCAAGGCACAATAGCCAGATGTAGTCCTCAACCTGATTTTGAACGCAATTTTGTTTGGCGGTAAATACTGCCACCGGATCATCATCAAACGCTGCGACAGTTGACTGAAATAATTTTACAGCAGCAATGGCAAGTATCCCGCTGCCGGTTCCGACATCTAAAACCCATCGCGCGGTTGCGACATGATCCGCCATCATCTGCAATATCAGTTGAGTGGTT
>DSAU01000184.1 GCA_011046315.1 bacterium | reverse complement strand
TTTTAGTTATATTTAGCACGCTATGACGGCAAAGAAGATAAAACGAAAAGAGAAGAAAAAATTAAAAACTTCCATTCCTTTTGGAAAAGAGAATTATATTCTATTTTTCATCGGACTACTGTTGATTGTGCTGGGATACATTTTTATGGCACAGGGACCTGCCGATAGTTTTTGGTCGTTAACCCTGGCTCCAATTGTGTTAATATTTAGTTATTGTATCGTGATCCCAATTTCAATCATTTATCGAAAGAAATCTGCCAAACCAGAGCAAGAAGTAAATCCAACGTCGGGTGGTTAGCTCAGTTGGTTTAGAGCACCTGCCTTACAAGCAGGGGGTCGCTGGTTCGAGTCCAGTACCGCCCACAAACCGGGGAGGTCTGGAAATTAGCCGGTATCTTTTATAAAAAAAATAATATACGGGGTCGTAGTGCAGTTGGCTAGCACACCGGCCTGTCAAGCCGGAGGTCGCGGGTTCGAGTCCCGTCGGCCCCGCCATCAAAAAAGGGCTGTCTTTCCGGGTAGCCCTTTTCAATTTTTAACCGAGAAAAAATCCCGACTGTTTCATAACAATGGATGATGACGAATACTTCACCATAAAAAAATCTGAACGCGCAGAGATTAAAATTAAGGGATCAAAGTTTCTTGGCTTCGCTTTGCCAGTATCGAGCGAAACCGATGCCAAGAATTACATCCTTTCTCACTCAAAAAAATATTTTGATGCAACCCACAATTGTTACGCCTACATTGTCGGTTTTGTAGCACAGCAGATTGTGCGCTTCAACGATGACGGAGAGCCATCAGGATCAGCAGGTAAGCCGATCCTAAGCGTTATTCAAGGTAATAATCTGACAAATGTGCTGGTGGTTATCACTCGCTATTTCGGCGGTGTAAAACTGGGAAAAGGCGGGCTGGTACGCGCTTATTCTGAATGTACCCGACAGGTTTTAAACAACTGCAACATTGAGCGATGTTATCTTCTTCAGCAACTTCGATTAAAGTTTGACTATCCCTTTACCGGTGCGGTGATGCGTGCTATCTCCCAATTTGATGCTAAAGTTATCGGCGCAAAATACGGTAATTATACTGAACTACAGCTCCAATCGCGTAAAAAATTTATCGATGAACTAACACAAATTTTAATCCATGAGACATCCGGTAAGATTGAGATAACACTATCTGAAAATTAAGATGAGTAATGAAATAATTTTAATAATAATTGCTTGTATCGCATCGGCGCTTTTTTCAGGAGCGGAAACAGTTTTCCTGACATCGAGCAAAATTCGTCTTGAAATAATGTTCCGACGAAACGTCAAAGCATTGAAACGGATTTATTCTTTTATGGATAAACCAGAATCGGTCATTGTTACGGTTCTGGTTGGCAACAATCTATCCAATGTTGCGTTTTCAACTTTAGTAATAGTTGTGTTTCGGGATTCGATTGATGAATTGTTTATTGTGCTATTGTCGGCAATGTTTTTATTGCTGTTCGCTGAGGTGATACCCAAAGCCATCGGCAGGGAATTTGCCAACCAGTTAATCATCAGAACGGGACAAATACTGCTGATATTTAAATATTTATTCTATCCGATTAATCTGCTGCTGAGCAGTATCACCAATGTTTTTCTCAAACGGATTAACATGCCTCAGGAAGAGAAAAGCATCCATAGCCTTTTCACCCGAAAGGATGTGATCAAAGTCCTGCGAGAGAGTGAAAGAGCGGGAGTTATTCAATCAAAAGAGGGACGGATCATCCAGAAGATTTTCGATTTAAGAAAAACAAGGCTCAAAGATCCAATGGTTCCCAGAACCGGGATGGTAGCCGTTAATAATGACACACCGGTTGAAGACCTGTTTCAGATATTTAAACAATCCGGTTACTCGCGCATTCCGGTTTATGAGGGAACCATTGATAATATTATCGGTGTGGTTTATGCCAAGGACCTGTTAACCAATCCGGCTCATTTGATTGATGTTTTGAAAGATGTGATTTTTGTCCCGGACACAAAGCCGGTTTATGATTTATTAAAGGAGTTTAGAGGAAAAAATGCCAGCATTGCCATTGTAATCGACGAGTACGGAGGTACCGCCGGATTGGTGACGCTGGAAGACCTGGTCGAGGAACTGGTGGGGGAAATTTATGATGAGTTTGATCTGGATCAGGATAAAAAGTTTCGCCGTCTGAACGGATTTACCATATCGGTTGATGCGATGGCGGAGATTGATGAGTTAAATGAAAAATTCAATGCTTCAATTCCGGAAAGCGAAACCTATTCCACATTAGGCGGGTACATCATCGAAAAACTCGGACGGATTCCCGTTGCCGGTGAAGTTGTTAAGCTGGATTCTGGCATAATGATTATCGAAAAAGCAAGCCGCAAGCGAGTTATCCGGGTGAAACTCATTTTTCGCGAATCGCTGAACGGCAAGCTCGATGAAAGCTCCACGGAACCGAAAGAAAACCAGGCTGATAATAAATTATAGATTTGGTTTCGGTGAAGCAATCCGCTATCAGTTCGGCAGCGTTGTAAAAATCATGGGTTGATTTGATCATGATCCGATTGTTTAGCCTGAATAATTCATACGCCACAAAGTCTCGAAGACACAAAGGCACACAAAGTAATTAAAATATAAAGC
>DSAU01000108.1 GCA_011046315.1 bacterium | reverse complement strand
TTCTAAATTAAAACATGTATTTTGATTATAACTATAGATTTTATGGAGAGTTGGAGTGAAATGCCTTAATGTCCCGCTTCAGCGGGATGCGGCGCATAAAAGCGCCGCACTCCACCTTCGACAAAAACAACAAATTGTTTACTATTACCCTGTGATCGGTTACGATTTTTTTTGTGTGAAATCAGCTAAACCAGTAGATCACAACTCTATCCCCAGATATTTTTTTCGAACAGGAAGCTGAGCTTTTAATTCTTCGAACCAATTTAAAAAGACCTGAATATTTGTTGTTGGTGCAATCGCTTGCTCTGCAACCGACAAAAAATGGTCGCCATTTGGCGAAATAGCAAAGTAATAATCGGTTAGATTCAATGTCAACAATTCATGGTGATCGCCTATTATAAATTTTGGCTTCCGGTCAATGTTAACGACCATTAATCGGTTTCCTTGCAGATAATAAAGTTCATCACCGATAGGATTCCAGGCTGGCAGGCTACCGCCGTTATTGGAAATTTTTATTTCTGTTTTTTCATCAGCAAAAGATTTGAGATAAATCTCATCGTTGCCCGTTTTGTCTGATACATAAGCGATCCAATCGCCATCAGGGGAAATCATCGCTTGTTTTTCATTATACTCTGCTTTTAAAAAAGCGGTAAAAGTGGTATCTTTATCAATCTTCATCAGCCAGATATCCTGTTTGGACTCTGGATGGATTTCGATATAAGCAAGTATTTTTCCATCAGCCGACCAGGAGCAAGGTTGCAGTTTATTTTGGCTCGAAGTATATTTACCATTGAGTGAATGGTTTAGGATTGACTGCCAACCTATTTGCCATTTATTGTTTTTAAAAGTTGAATAAGTGATAAAACTACCATCGGCTGACCAGATAGGATAGCTATTGCTTTCGTTAAACGTCAATTGTGTTAAAGAGTCATTATCTCGATCAAGAAACCAGATCTGGGAATTATGCTCTTCACCAATCTGCACCGCTATTTTATTACCCTGGGGAGAATAACTGGGATTATAAAAATCTTTGGTGTGCTTACCAATATATTCAATAGCCGCTGTTGTTGAGAAAGACACTAATCTTCTATTTTGTTGTTCAGCACCGGTTTGTAGATAAATTAAGGTTCCATCGTTTGAAAATGTGTGATTAGGTATGCATCCTTTATGTGTATACATTCCAGTTAATATCGGCACAGTAGGTCCGGTAACTTCAACTTTTTTTACATTGAAGGGCGCTGCCAGCAAACCACCTGACCATGTTGCCACAATATGTCCAGTCAAACAATAGCGCCCAAAAATCCCTCCTTTCAGAACAATTTTCTGGGCGCCAGTCTCTAAATTTACAGCTTCAATTCTGCCTTCATTAGGATTACGACTGTTAGCCGGAAGCCGGGTAAATAATAACGTTTTTTCATTTGGCAACAGCTCTGGATAGCAATGCCAGACTTTGTTGACAGTGTCCTTGATTTGGGTTACCGGCGCAAGCTCACCTCCATTAGCTGACATATTGAAGATAATGACATCTTGTTCTGCCTCTGATTTTTTACTTGCGAGATAAATGATATCCTTTCTACTCCAGCACGCACCCAAAAAGGAGCTTAATTCAATCAATGGTTCTGGAACACCGCCAAAGATAGACACTTTTTTCAAAGTACCGTCAGCATAAAAACCTAACCATTTACCATCAGGAGAAAAAAATGGAGAGCTTGCCCGTTGGCTTCCTTCGATCGGCGTAGCTTTAAAACTATTTATTGGGCGGAGGTAGAGCATAGTAACATTATCTTCTTGACCAACATAAACCACATTTTCACCATTAGGGGAAATTGCCAGAGCTGATCCATCAAAAAAACTTAACGCTTCCTCAGTGTTAATAGTCAATCTGCGAAGCGGTTTTGAAGGTTGGGAAAGGACTAAATTCCAAACGCTAACCGCAATCAATGCTATTGCTACCAACCACAATCCCGCCGCAAAAATCGTTTTTGCTAATGATCGTTTTGGAGTGATCGTAGATAAAGTAGCAGTCGGTTTGATCACTGAAGAACTGCTTGATGTAATATCTACTGCTTTTAGATCAACGGGTAGTTCATTGGCATGTTGATAACGAAAGTTTGGATCTTTTGCCAGGCATTTTAATACAATCTTTTCCAGTTCCATTGGTACTCGTGAGCGGAGGGCGGTAATGGGTTCAGGTTGTTCATTGAGAATCGAATAAATTAGCGCTTGTTCATAATCAGCTTTAAAGGGCAATTGAGCTGTAATCATTTCATAAAGCACGACACCCAAAGACCAGATATCAGTACGATGGTCAATTTGCTCGCCTTGAGTCTGCTCCGGGGACATGTAAGCGGGAGTTCCCATGGTTGTTCCTTTTTGTGTCAACATGGAACTACCGGCTAATTTCGCCAGCCCAAAATCCATAATCTTAACCTGATCTTTTTCGCTAATCATTATATTAGAACTTTTAACATCCCGATGAATAACACCGCATAAATGGGCAGCATGCAAACCAGTGGCAATTTGACTGGCAATATTAATCGCTTTCTTCAGCTTTAAGGGTCCGGCAGTAATCACATCCTTCAAATTAGATCCTTTAATATATTCCATGACAATAAATGAGTTACCGTCTTGTTCA
>DSAU01000280.1 GCA_011046315.1 bacterium | reverse complement strand
GTTAGTTCAAAGAGGCATTGAAACAACACCACAATTTATTGTGGTGAAATAATCATCTCAAAACAGTTCTTTTAACCGCTTCAGCGGTTTATATTCACTCACCCTGTGATCGATTACTAAAATCGTCATTGTAAAGCTAATTTTTTCAAAAAAAGTGTCCGGTAGTGAATTTAAAAATTAAACAATTTTGGGAACGATAAAATGTGATTTTGTTTCTGTAATTTTATCTCAGTAAACCAAAAAATGTAAACAAAATATTCTATGAAATCCATAGGTGTAAAAATGCAAACTTTAATGATTAAAAAGAAAATTGATGCTTCAAAAAAAGTCACTTTTGATTTGCCCCAATTTCAAGAAGGAGAAGAAATTGAACTTCTTATAGTTATAAACTCAGTTTCTAGTAAGGAAAATAGTTGTGATAAATTTTTTGATATTGAAAAATGGGCAGATCGATGGGAAACAAATTTGGGAGAACAAATCCAGTCTACCGATGTAAATAACTTTACTGGACGGAGATTTTAATGAAAAATCTATTTGTTGATACCAGCTAGTTCATTGCTCTTATAAATAAAAACGATCAATACCACAAACCAGCAAAGATCAGAGCAAAACAAACAACTCAAGAAAGAATACCTTGTCATACATCAATCCCAATTCTCTTTGAAATCGCAGATGGTTTCTCACGAATTGGAAGAAGAAAAATTGGTGTTGATTTGATTGAGAACATAATCAACTCAAACAATTTTATTGTCCACACTTTCAGCGAAAGTACTTTTGTAGAAGCTAAAAAACTTTACATATCAAGAAAAGACAAAGAGTGGGGATTAACTGATTGCTACTCCTTTTTGCTTATGCAAGAACGTAAGCTTTCAAAAGTATTAACTTCTGATAAACATTTTCAACAATTTGGCTTTGAAGTGTTGCTGTAAAACATCAATAAACCAAATATTTTTTCCTAATTTCATTAAATTTTTCCAACTGCTGCTCCCAATCCGCCATTATACTTTCAATTACCCAGTGGTGGTACATTTTGAAGTGCACGGTGACACTTCAGAGGAAAAGATTTATCCAAAAAAAAAGCCAGCATCGAAAGCAGAACGATGCTGGCGCCCCCCTAATCTCTGCACGCTTGAGCGGTTTGTCATTTATGCACAAGCGTATTATTTATACAGTCGTAATATAACAACAATTGGCTAGTTTTGCGGAAAACTTTTTTTGAATGAACTTTAATATAATCAATAACGAAACTGGCTAATAGCTCAGGATTGTTTTGTTCGATGTAAATTGGCATTCATTTTGTGCAAGCTGCGTCTAGGGATGCGGTTGCGATGTGTGTTTAAAATAAACTGCGGATTATCAGCAGGATGCCTAACAAGATCAAGGCTATGCCGATTGGCGCTGTAATAACGGTGATAAGCAATATCACACCAATACTGATGCAGACCAATCCCAGACCGGCTGCCAGCAATCTGCCCGTAAATTGAAGAATAGTGGTAACAAGCCTCCATAATACTTTGAATGGTAAAACAATCCATTTCATTTTTATCAATTCCTGGTAATGACAGGTTCTGATGGAGGATCAGTAACGAAAATGTTTGATGGGTTCGCCTTTGACGCCGATTTCAGTCATGGCTTCGACGCTAATTTGAAGGTGAATTTCCATCCATTTTTGGGTGACGATCTGGTCCATTTTTTCGGTTTTGATGCCGTCGGGCGTGATCGGGACATCCGATACTAAAAGCAACGCCCCACGGGCGATTTCATCATAATGGCCGACAATGAAAATTGTCGCAGTTTCCATGTCAATGGCGATGCAGGTCATCTCCTGGAGTTTCTGCAAAAATCGCTGGTCATGTTCCCACATGCGGCGATTGGTGGTATAAACCACGCCGGTACGATATTCATAACCGTGAGTTATAATTTTTTCAGAAACAAACTTATGGAGTTTAAACGATGGCAGCGCCGGTACCTCAGGGGGGAAATATTCGTTGCTGGTGCCTTCTCCGCGGATGGCGGCAATCGGTAGGATAAAATGACCAATTTCACTGGATTTTTTTAAACCGCCACATTTCCCCAGGAAAAGTACACCTTCCGGTTTTCGCGCCACCAGCAAATCCATAATAGTAGCCGCATTGGCAGAACCGATTCCGAAATTAATGATGGTTACACCCTGGTCGTTGGTGGCTGCCTGCATCGGACGCTCTTCACCATAGACGTCACAATGAAATTTCTCGGCAAAGTGTTTGAGATAACTACGAAAATTTGTCAGCAAAATATAATCGCCAAATTTGTCGAGCGGCATTCCGGTATATCGGGGCAGCCAATCTTTGGCAATTTGCAATCGGTCAATCATGTTTATTTTATCGATGATAACATTTTCCATGAACCGTTTACCTTTCTAAATAAAAGTCAGAATATCTTTAGCTGGATTTGTTGTCGGCGAGGTGTTTTTCGCTACATGAACAAACACTGTGATTTCAAATAATACTTGCCGCTATGGTGTCGCAGCTTAGACCTGCATGCCAAAACATTTAAAGAAAGCTTTCGCGGATCCGCTGAGTAAATTTCCAGGCATCCAACGGGAACGTCTTAATTGTCCAGTAAATGTCTTTGATAAAATGCAACAGCGAATCATTGTC
>DSAU01000198.1 GCA_011046315.1 bacterium | reverse complement strand
ATATTATAGGATTGACCGGTAAAAACCGTATCACGTTGTGAGGGAAACATGATTACCAAATGATCAGCTTGGGTTTTATCGGCGATCAGGGTCCTCAGCTTTTTTTCTGTTCTTTGATATTGATTTTTATCAAAATTCGAATTGATGAGAAAAGGATGCGACTGAACAAGCTGCTTGCCAGTTTTGGGATCAGTTAATCGGACCTTTGCATAGGATTCTTGACTAATTGTGTCCGGAACTTTCCATTCAACCGTGCTATTAAAATTTTTAAGTTTGTCGATGATCGTTTTAGGACCACCGGCGGCGATGACTCCCCATATTGACACAATTAGAATAACCAGAAACGCAATCACTCCCTGCTGGAAATCTGCCATGACCACGCCCCAGTAGCCGGAGGACAGAACGTAAATCGCTCCGATGCTGGTGAACACGACCAGCCCGACCCACAAATCCCAGCCGAATAACATGTTGCAGAGCTTACCCATAGCAATGCCCACCCAGCCCAGGATGAACATGTTCATAAAAACCTGCCAACCGGCGACCCAGCCGCGCAGCATTTCAGCGCCGAGTCCCCCGAAGCGTAAACTCTGCCACTCTGCCTGGCTATATGCCAGCGACCGGCGGAAAATACGCGTGGAAACAAACGCACTAATTGCCGCCCAGGCGCAGAAAAAAGCATACCACAAACCGGCAAATCCGTATTTGTAAACCACGCCGGTAACCCATATCGGAGTGTCGGTCGCCGTATGCGTTGCGTACACAGAAGACGCCGGCAACCACCACGGTAACCCTCTGCCAGCCAGAAAAAAATCAGACTGCGACCGTTTGCCGAGTCGATAAAAAATGATGCCGCAAACAACCATCAGTACGATGAAGAGTGCCAGCCAAATCCAATCCAATAACGCAAAAGAAACCATCGAAAGCCTCCACAAATTTGCCCAACCAGGCGCTTTAAGAATTATTCTGCTTCATAAAATGGCGTATCAACAGATAGGTTAACAGAAAAGAGAACAGAAAGATTATTGCTGGAATCACTATCCCCAGGGTTGGCGAACCGATTCGGGTGGTGTTAAGCAAAATAAAATGTATCATTTCCCCCCCCCCTTTTTGGCGGGTTCAGAGTCGGCTTTGTTTTTTTTATAGTAGATATAAGCGAAGATCATTCCGATCAGCGAAGCCGCATACGCGATGCTCATGCCGATAACAACAGCAAATCCCTTGCTCATTCGCTTTCCTCCCATTTTTGGATTCTTTCCAATTGTAATAAATAATCCTTTTGTTTTTTTTCATATTCGATGGATATGGTTCGCAGCTTGGGATCGATCACCCAGTACATCAATCCTGCCAGCGCGATTCCCAATCCGAGAATGATGAAGCCGCTGGTTAATAGCAAAAAAGAAAGTACGCTACCAACGGTCAGCGCAACATAGGCCAGAACCGACAAAACAATTGCAATCCAATCCTCTTTGCTCCATTCATCAGCCTGTTTGGGCGTCCATTGACGTCGAATGAATCCCATGAGTCGCTCCTTAGATAAATTATTTTTCCAGTGCATTTAGAAAGGTCAGTCGTTTGCGGAAAATGTAAAAAAAAATTTATTAATAAGCAAGTGTAAATTTATTTGACTGGTCAGTGGATGGTTTAATTTTCTTCCTTGTGCTGCGGGCTACCAAAATTCTACTGGGGCGAAACCAACAAAACGATAGCGGTTGTTTGGTTTGCGTATTGGAGATTGAAACATCAGGCTGGCGGAGTAATGATAGCGAATTTGGTGATGAAATATCAAATAGTCGAGTTGTCGAAAATTGTTCGGTGTCCCCGATGAATTGCTACACAATAACGCTTCAAATGGAATGTAGCCCAGCATCCCATCCGGAATAATGACCAGTTTTTTATTAGTGATGTGAGGTTGAATAGGTACAATTATTTTTTGGTACAGTATATGGGCGTTGTTGATATAAGATGAATCAGTGCGTTGAACAAGGCTGGCGCGAAGCTCATGAATTGTTTCAACAAAATCGGACTCGATTTTTAAATAAATCAGGTCAAAAATATCGCGGGATAGTATAAAAACGAACAAAGCAGAATTACCTAGCAGATACTCGATGATGCACAGGTTGGATTCTGATAGCTGTTGTTGCATATCAAATGGAGAAATGGTTTCATAGTGATATTTTAAACGGTAGTATTCGGGATAGTTTTGCTCAAAGCCACGAACCAGGTTTTCAAACTGTCGCTTCAAAGAAAACAACCGTGACTGCCAGCTTGCGATTTTCGAGCTATCACTTAGGCCATCGGTTGTTTGCTGCTCACGGATTTTTTTTTGATAAAATGCAATGTCGAGTTTGAGTTTTGATTCCAAAGTTAGCATGGAATCCGGAATGCCGGCAAACTGCTTTGCTTTTTCGTCAGATAATATTTGTCTGAGTACACAGGCTTTGCTTCGTTGTGCAAAAGAATACGCCACTGATTTGTAATCCGGATCGCCGGTTAGCTGAAATAATTGATAAGCAGCGCTTGCACCTCCCACGAACATTTCATGGGTTTCTTCCCCCAACGCCAATTTAGACTGTTCTGATCGATATTGGATACTCAATTTTTCGATCTGCTTACACGCGATCTGATAGCTGGCCAATGCCT
>DSAU01000098.1 GCA_011046315.1 bacterium | reverse complement strand
TCAATATTAATTGTCTAATTAAAACCAACCTTCTCATAAATTTTAATGTCACCGTGCACTTCAAACTATCCCACCAGAGGGCAGTTGAAAGTGTACCAGCCAAACCATACTAATTTTAATTTTTTAGTTCAATAGATTTTGGGTTTTCTTCTGTTAACTTTTTTATGCGATAACTTTTTTCAGTAATTTTAATGAATTGGACATTTTCCAGGAAGCGATCCAAAATCGCCGAAGCAGTGGCAGTATCGCCAATGATTTTTCACCAATCTTCTATTGGGCGATTGTTTGCAATTATCGATCAAGGTTTTGTTTGCTTTTCACCAGTGAATAGATGTTGATAGTCCTGGGGAGAACAAATAACTTCGTTGGGAAACCGATGTCTGATTTTTGAGCCTTCCATGTCTATTCTGTTTGTCAATCGATTGAAAATTTTTACCATTGATGGCGCTATTTGGAGTAATATTTAACCCTGGTTGATTTACAGTTTCTGGCAAGGCATAAATTTTTATTGACTTTTAGGTTAAAAAAAACTATATTGAATTTTCTAAAATGCACCAGTGTATGTTTGTATAGAGAAAAAAAATTCAAATTTTGATTGTTTGGAGGTGTTTAAATAATGGACAGGAAACTTTTAACTCGTTTTTTGTTAATTGTGGCGTTAATACTTTTAGCATTGTGGCAGCTTTATCCGACGTTTAATCTGGGGCGCCTCAATAAACAACAGGAAGAAAACATTGCCCAGCTTCAACAGTTGGCAGATATTTCGCGCCTTGAGATTAACACCGGACTGTTGGATGGCGAATTAGAAGCGCGGGTATTGAAAAAATTAAAAGATAAAGCGAATGAGCAACAAGCGCGCGCACTCGCCGCTGATATTGATCAATTGGATGATAAGATTTTTAACACCGAGCGAAAGGCAATCAAGAGAGGATTGGACTTACAAGGGGGGACTTACCTGGTTTATGAGGTGAATTTTCCACATTTTCTGGGAAACATTGCCCGGGGCGCCACTGACGAGTTCAAAGAATTTTTAACTGAGGTTGATATTGAAGCCAAGAAGAGAGATTTAGATTTTTTTGATGTTTTGGAAGAGAAGATTGCTGAAAAAGGTTGGGAACTTAATGCTTATTTTGGCTCTAAAAAAGATCCTCCCGGAAAAATTATCAGCGATTTGCGCCAGGAAGCCGAAGCTGCCATTGATCGTAGCCGAGAGGTTCTGGTTAACCGGATTGACCAGTTTGGTGTATCTGAACCGTCGATCGTTAAACAGGGTAATCGACGAATTGTTGTCGAGTTGGCTGGAGTTCAGGACGTCAATCGCGCCAAGGCGGTCATTGGAAAAACAGCGCAGCTCGAGTTCAAGTTGTTGCGCGATTCCGATTATACCCGTTCGGTTCTGCTAAGGATAGATGAGATCGTTAAAAATCGCCGGACGGGTGCGCTTGATACAACCCTGACTGGCATGCTGGCTGAGGATTCGGTTGCTGTTGATACTTCGTTGATAAAAGAGAAGGTTCGTGATGATAAAGAAGTGAATTTAAATGAGCTTTTCGGCGAGGTTCCGGGAGTAGAAAGACCGGTGGGTGATGATACATCGCTTTCGGTCGATCGTGACATGTTTGAAGAAAATCCGTTCCTGGCATTATTGGGAAACGTCGGGAATATGATTGCGGCACCCAGGCAAAATGTGCGCGCGGTGGATGTAATTCTAAATTACCCCGAGGTCAAAAATATTATTCCTGAAGACTCAGAGTTTCTCTGGGATAGCAAACCGGAAAAGGTTGGCGATCAGGAGTGGGTGTTTTTATATTTTGTGAAAAGGACACCAGAGCTGACAGGTGAGTACATCGAGGACGCACAGGTGCAAGTTTCGGGAGGCGATGCAACAAAGATGAGAGGTGCCGGTCAGGCTGAGGTGCATCTTAGCCTCAATTCCGAAGGAGCGAAAAAATTTGCCCGAATTACCGGCGCGAATGTGGGAAAATTTCTGGCGATCGTTCTTGACGATAAGGTGTCAAATGCTCCGCGCATCAAGGAGAAAATCCCATCGGGTAGCGCCATGATAGATGGAATGGCGAATATTAATGAAGCAAAGGATTTGCAGGTAGTACTCAGGGCGGGCGCGCTTCCGGCACGGCTTGAGGTGATTGAGGAGCGGACGGTGGGGCCTTCTTTGGGACGCGATTCAATTCAAAAAGGACAATATTCGGCAATGGTCGGGCTGTTGATCGTGGTAATTTTCATGGTCATCTATTATCGTCTGTCGGGATTCGTTGCCGATGTTGCCTTGATTCTCAATATCGTATTTGTGATGGCAATCTTGGCGGCTTTTCATGCGACATTGACGCTGCCAGGCGTTGCCGGAATCATTCTGACAATCGGCATGGCGGTGGATGCAAATGTACTAATTTTTGAAAGAATTCGTGAAGAGATCAGAACGGGAAAAACGATTCGGGCGGCGATTGACGCCGGCTATTCAAAAGCATTCTCCACAATTTTGGATGCAAATTTAACAACATTCCTGACCGCTCTCGTGCTTTATCAATTTGGCACCGGTCCCATTCAGGGATTTGCGGTAACCTTAATGATTGGCATTGTGGCAAGTATGTTTACAGCAATTATTGTAACGCGATTTATCTT
>DSAU01000192.1 GCA_011046315.1 bacterium | reverse complement strand
TTTCCGGGGAATATGATAACCGACGGCGATCAAACTTTTCAAAAAAGCTTCGTTGAAATCATCGCCCAGGCAGGCGACTTCACCCGTGGATACCATTTCCACACCAAGCACCGGATCCGATCCTTTAAGCCTGGTGAAGGAAAATTGCGGCGCTTTTACCCCGACAAAGTCCAGATCAAATGAAGAGCCTGAAATTTTATCCACTGGCTTTCCCATAATGAGTCGAGTGGCAATCTCTATAAAATTTATTTTCAGCACTTTAGAGACAAAAGGGAAGCTGCGCGATGATCGCAAGTTGCATTCAATCACTTTCACATCATTGTCTTTAGCCAGAAACTGAATATTGAACGGTCCGGTAATTTGCAGGGATCGGGCAATTTTTCGGGTAATAATTTTGATCCGGCGCATAGTTTCCAGATAAGTTCGCTGCGGCGGCAGGACAATGGTGGCGTCTCCGGAATGGACGCCAGCGTTTTCCACATGCTCTGAAATTGCGTAACAGAACAATTCACCCTTTTGTGCCACCGCGTCAATTTCCAATTCTTTGGCGTCGGTGATGAATTTGCTGATCACCACCGGATGGTCCTGGCTCACTTCCGATGCTTTGATCAAGTAATTTTGCAGCTCTTCATTGCTCAAAGCAATGCTCATCGCAGCCCCGCTTAATACGTAACTGGGTCGAATCAGCACCGGATAGCCAACTTGTTGCGCGAAAGTTTCAGCTTGTTCAATACTGGTCAACTCTCGCCATTCGGGTTGATCGATTTCTAGTTCATCCAAAAGCGCGGAAAATTTATGCCGGTCTTCTGCCTGGTCAATCTGCACTGGTTTGGTGCCGAGAATGTTTACACCGGCGTTGAACAACACCATTGCCAGTCGATTAGGAATCTGCCCGCCCATGGATACAATTACTCCGGTGGGTTTTTCTTTTTG
Source organism: bacterium (assembly GCA_011046315.1). Lineage (GTDB taxonomy): Bacteria > Zhuqueibacterota > Zhuqueibacteria > Thermofontimicrobiales > Thermofontimicrobiaceae > Kaytiofontadaptatus. The sequence continues at coordinate 1,709 of DSAU01000192.1, read as the reverse complement.
ATAAATATCTAAAACGCGCTCCGGAGAAAGCTCTTCAAAATAGAGCCGATCACAGACATCAAAATCAGTACTGACGGTTTCGGGATTGCAATTGATCATAATTGTTTTATAACTCATGTCTTTCAGGGCTAAAACAGAATTTACGCAGCACCAATCAAACTCCACCGACGAGCCAATGCTGTACGGTCCACTGCCGAGCACAATCACCTGATTTTGAACATTGAATTCGATGTCATCTTCAGTTCCGTTGTAAGTCATATAAAGATAATTGGTTTTAGCCGGATATTCTGCCGCCAGGGTATCGATCTGTTTGACGCAGGGAATTATTCCCCATCGGCTGCGCAAGTCTTTGATCTGGCGCTCAGAGCTTCCGGTTAAAATAGCGATCTGTTCATCAGAAAATCCGGTCTGCTTGGCTTTCTTAATCATCGCCGCATTTAAATCGCTGTAGCGCAGTTCCCGGAGTTGTCGTCCGATATCGACGATATTTTTAATTTTAAATAAAAACCAATGAGTGATGCGGGTCGCTCGATGAATTTGTTCGATCGAGTCGCCGCGTTCCAGCGCCTTTGCAATTGCGAACAATCTTTTATCGGTCGGTTGCGATAATTCTGCATCGATGTCCGCTAACCGGAAATCATTTCCGACCAGTCCCTTTGCGCCGACATTCAACATGCGAATCGCTTTTTGCAGCGCCTCTTCAAACGTTCTGCCGATTGCCATCACCTCGCCGACCGATTTCATCTCTGAACCCAGGTTTAAGCGCAAGTGACGAAATTTTTGCATGTCCCAACGGGGAAATTTGATCACTACATAATCCAACGCCGGCTCAAAACAGGCGGACGTCTCCAGTGTGACCATGTTTTTGAGCTCTGTCAGACCAAAACCAAGAGCCAGCTTACAGGCGACAAAAGCCAGCGGGTATCCGGTTGCTTTGGAAGCCAGAGCAGAGCTGCGACTGAGCCGCGCATTGACCTCAATAATCCGATAATCTTCGGAAACCGGATCAAAGGCGAATTGGATATTGCATTCACCAATTATGCCCAACGAGCGAATGGCGGCAATGGAAATGCTGCGCAGTTTAAAATTTTCAGATGCGGTCAAAGTCTGAACAGGAGCGGTCACAATGCTCTCGCCGGTGTGAATCCCCATCGGATCAATATTTTCCATCGAACAGACCACGATACAATTGTCGAACCGGTCGCGAACAACTTCGTATTCCAGTTCCTTCCAACCTTCAAGATATTCTTCAATCAAAATTTGATTTGAAAAACTGAATGCTTTGGCAGCCAGTTGCTTGAGTTCTTGTTCATCATGGGCGACACCCGAGCCAAGACCGCCCAGCGCATAAGCGATGCGTACCATCACCGGATATCCCATAATTTTCGCCGCCCTTAAACTATCATCCAGGTTGGCAACCGCGCGACTGACCGGTACTTTTAATCCGGCTTGATTCATGGCTTTGACGAACCTATCCCGGTCTTCGGTGTTTAAAATTGCCTCGACCGGCGTTCCCAGCACTTTGACGCCATATTTATCCAAAATACCGCTCTGGTACAGTTCAATCCCCACATTGAGCGCTGTTTGTCCGCCAAAAGACAGCAACACGCCGTCAGGCTTTTCTTTGGCAATGATTCTTTCGACAAAATATCGATCAATCGGCAGGAAATAAATTTCATCGGCTAAATATTCGGAAGTCTGGATTGTGG
>DSAU01000329.1 GCA_011046315.1 bacterium | reverse complement strand
TTCGATCATTTTCCAGTATTCGTTGTCGAACAGTGAAACATCAAGGTTCCAGTTTTGGGTGAAATACTGCCGGAATCCCACATCAAAGGCCCACGATTTTTCAGCTTTAAGTTCCGGATTAGCGATGATTTTGAAGTTCATAATTGTTAATTCTAAAAACCGTTCTACAATCGTGGCGGCACGGAAACCACTACCGGCAGATGCCCGGAAACTGGTTGCTTCCCATGGTTGCCAATTGAGACCAAACCGTGGGCTGAATAAATCCTCTTTTAATCCGCCGATTAGTTGATAGCGGTCGTAGCGGAAGCCGGTGGTCAGCCGAAGATTTTCGCGTATTTTCCATTCATCCTGAAAATAGGGTCCGATAGAAAAACCGGTGTGGTCGCCAAAAAATTTGGTGCTTCCGGCGTCATGTTGGTACTGAACGCCAAAAGTCAGCAGATGGTTTGATAACGGAATCCAGTCCGCCTGCAGCTCAAATCCCTGGCCAATCGCCGGATTGAATCCGCTCCCTTCGCCGAATTGATTGCCCATTAGCGTTCGAACCATGGATACGCGCATGTTTATTCCGAAGCGCGCTGAAAAAGGAATGGCAAGTTTGGAATACAGGTTGATCTGATTGGTTTCAGCATAATTGTTGAGATTGGATTCATCAACTTCATACGGACTGTTCTGACCTTTCCACTGAATGAAAAACCCGCGATCGATGAAGCTGTAAGCAGCGTATCCGGTCCATTTGATTTTATTTTTGAAATGATAATCGAATTTTCCGGTGAGATTGTATTTGGTAAAATCTCCAAGCTGGGTATAGCCGGTGGATACGAATCTTCCGGCGGAGATACGGACTCCAAGATTGTCATAGCGCTTGCTGAAACTCAGGTCCATTCTGGTATAATGAAGCCGGTCGTGGTTAGTCCAGTACCATTGCTTATAATAAGGTTTATCGTATTTGCCATAGATAAGCGAAAACATCAATTTAGCTTTGGCGGACGGAGACTTGGTGAGTACATTTACGACACCGCCAAGAGCCGATGCTCCCCAGAGCGTGGATCCGGCGCCTTTGAGCACTTCAATTTGTTCGATGTCGAGCGGCGGCAACATGTCCCAGTTAAACTCACCGGTGTCGCTGGCATAAACCGGGACACCGTCGAGCAGCAGCAACACTTTATTTCCGGCGCCAAAAGTATAGCCGGTGGAGCCTCGGATGTTGATCTGATTGCCGATAAAATTAACGCCCGGCGCGGTTTCCAGGGATTCGATCAGGTTGGTCGCGCCGCGGCGTTCAATTTCTTTGGAAGTGACGACCGAAAGTGAAACTGGTGTCTGGTCTAACCGCTGCCTGGATTTCCCGGCTGAAACAACAATCGGATCGAACTCAATCGGGGTTTCCCGCAATTCAAAATCCAGCCGGACTTCTTGATTATATGTAACTTTGATTTGTCGTTTGGTTAGGCTGCGATATCCGATCATGGACACACGAATGTTAAATATTCCGGGGGGTACCTTTAAAATGACATAATTCCCATCTAAATCCGCACTGGCGCCGTAGAAGGTTTCTAAAATTTGAACATTGGCGCCAGGTAAAGCGGCGCTGGTTTCGCTGTCAGTGACCTTACCCTTGATTGTGCCATAGCCGTAAGCATAAATTTGATTGAACAGCAGGAGAATCAACAACAGTATCAATCCGAAAAAGCGATGAAAATTGAATGCTCCCATTGAGTGCATATTACCTTCCGCAATCTGATTTTAATGATAAGCTTCAATGATTGATCAGCGACCAATCTGCATAAATGTCAATTCCTGTTTTTATTTCCCCGGCGCGGATACTCAACTTTGCCGGTTTCCCCGGCTGTTCCGGGTCTTCATAAATACCGATGGTTCTAAAGTCGGACAAGCTGGCGCGTTCCGGTAGCCAGAACACAGCGATATAATCGACATTGCCATTTCGCACCGGTAACCGGTAGGGATAGGGATTGGAATCAATTGTGAAATCGATCGATTTTAGCCAGACCAGAAAGTCGACATTGTTCTCAGGCTTAAATTTGTAGGCAGCGACGGCAGTGGCAAGAGTGTTTTCCGGAAACGGTCCATTAAAATAAATTGTGCCCTCAATTGCGGCATTACGATCGACTCTTAACCAATTTGCAAAAAGATCCATTTGCGCGATCGGCTGCTCCTGATTAATTTCAAATCCCAGCGGTAATAGGTTGTTAAATGGATCTAACGGCAGTGCAATAACGTCGGCGAGGTTGGATTCAGTCTCTTTGCTGTACCACCATAGGCTTATGGCTTCGTACTTGCCGAAAGGAAGTTCCATTTCGACAACCACCGTATCTTGATCCAGCGGCAAACTGTTTGGACTGTGGTATAGTTCATTAATAGCATGGGGAGGGAACTGAGGAATAACCACCAGATAAATCCCCTGAGTGTTTTCAGGCGCTGTTCCTCTGAAATAAACCGTGGCGATCAATTTGCCCGGCAAAGGCGCAATTCCGTGGTCGATGTTACAACGCGATCCAAGCGCTACTACCAGAGAAATTGTCGTTAGGATGATGATAAAATGTTTCATTGGTCATCTCATATAAAATTTACGTGATAGGGATATTGTTTATTCGGTCAAGTCTCAGCAGCAAGTGATGATAGCGCAATTGGTGTGTTGAAAATTTATTGGAAAAC
>DSAU01000229.1 GCA_011046315.1 bacterium | reverse complement strand
TTTTCATGTATATCCGGGAATTTCAACATTTGCCGATCAATCTTACCGTAAATGTCCCCTATAATTGGAAACTGGCGACAAATTTGCCCTTTGACAGTGAAGATTTTCAATATCGCGCGCAAAATTACCTTGAGCTGATACAAAATCCACTTTTCATGGGTCCGTTTGAAGAGATCTATTTTGACCATCAGGGGCAACTCCACTATATTATTTTTAATGGGATTTACAAGTCCAACATGGAAAAACTCAGTTTGACCAGTCAAAAGCTGTTGGCGTATCAAACCGATTTATTCTCGATCTCCTTTTCGGGTAGATATTTATTTATCTTTGAATATTTATTAGAACAACGCGGTCCTGCCGGGCAGGGGTTTCCAAATTATGCAGTGGTTTATCTGTCGAGCCGTAATATTCAAAATGATTTTAAAAACATTGAAAAAACTATCGGCAGCAGTTTTGTTCAGAGTTGGTTTAATCCATTGTTCTACCGGGGAATCGCTGAGAAAATATACGAGCCACAAATCCAGACCCTGTGGTTTTGGAAAGGATTAGCTGAATATTATGGCATGTTAAGCGCTGTGAGAGCTGGTTCCTGGTCGGAAGAAGATTTTGTTTCTCATCTCATTTCAGAAATAAATCGCTATCTGCGGTTTGAAAAATTTTATAAGTTGCCGGTAGCGCGGATAAGTTATGATATTCAAAAGCAAGATGTCAACGAAGCGCTCGAATATTTAAAATTGAAAGGCGAATTGCTTTGTTTTTTGCTGGATGTAAAAATCAGAAGCATCAGTCAAAATACTCGAAGCTTTGACAACATCGCCAAATTTATCCGTGATTGGTGTGTCGATTACCAAGGGAATTTTTCTGATGATGATATTTTAAAAATCATAAACTCCCTATCATCAATTAACTTTACCACATTTTTCGATATGTACGTCTTCGGCAAAATGATGCTGCCGATCAATGAAACACTTGAGCAGGCTGGAATTTATGCCGAGTTATTGGTTGATACGATACCCGACCTCGATCATACAATTTTAACTAAAAATCAAGTCATCAACAATCTGCCCAGCGAACACCCATTCGCGATTGGTGGAATCAAGAACGGCGATAAAATTGTCGCCATGAATAACGTTAGAATTACTGACCGGTTCGATTTTCGGAAATTCATTGAATCGCAGTCAGTTTCGAGTGAGATCGAGGTGATGGTTGAGCGCGATAAATTATCAGTGCTGCACCTAATTAAAATTCCGGGAAAGGAAATTCCAATTTTGAAATTGATCAACGCGATACCCAGGACAGAGACGCAGTTGAAATTGAGGAAAGGTTTGCTGTCTGGCAAATGACGATTTTTAAATGAGAGGCTTATTGTTATTTCAGCGCTGCTGGGTCTAAAAATAGTTTATTATGTCGCTGTTTTAATGGGAAAAAAATTGTAATTGTTTTAGTGGTTAAAAGATAGAGGACAATAAAATGGACGCGGCATAATCCAGATATGTCAGGGAAATGACACAGCGGAGAAGTAAATATGAATTCCAGACAACAATTACCGGACGTAGCAAACTCCTTCAGCGTAGAAAATGCTTCAACCTTTTTCAGAGCAGTACATAACGGCTTCGCGCCTTCAGGGACGATTACTCAAACTGTAAAGACAATAAACCAAAAACAACACTGGCTGACTTTCACAAGATCGGCGAAATTGAGTTTGATGAGATACAACGGCTGATTATAATGGCAGCAAAATCAGAACAGGAATTAACCAGCCTTTCTGGGAAGAAACGGAAGTACGAGTTATGTAAACTTAAATATTGGAATAAGATCTTTAGGACGATGAGTATAGATGAGAGTCTATATTGACACTGCTGTGGTCGGCGGCTGTTTTGATGATGAATTCTCAGAAGAAAGTCGCGCGCTTTTTGATATGGCCAGACAAGGTAAGATTCGTTTGATGATCTCTAACATTTTAGTTGATGAACTTAGCCTAGCAGCTGGGCGTATACAAAAAGTAGTCGCCGAGTTACCCCAGCATTCGTTTGAAATTGTTCAGGAAAATGAGGCGTCACGTCGTTTAAGAGATAACTATCTCGAGGCGGGCGTAGTTGGTATTTCCCACGCCAACGATGCCCATCACGTGGCCATTGCAACGGTATCGGGGGCGGATATGATAGTGAGCTGGAATTTCAAACACATTGTCCATTTCGAGAAAATCCGCCAATTTAATCGGGTCAATCTTGAGGCTGGTTACGGCGCGATTGAAATTTTTAGTCCATTGGAGGTAATTTAATGAAAAAGAAAAAGCAACATGACTGTGTGGATTTAAAAAATAAGATACAGAAAACTTTGTACAAAGAGTACAAGAAGTTGACTGACGAAGAACGTGTATGCTTAATCAATCGAAAATTGGTTTCTTCAGACTCGCCCATTGCGGCTTTTTGGCGGCAAAACGTTTTGCGAGTGGCAGAAGAAAAAGCTGATTATAAATCGAAAAAAAACAAACGTGACATGCAAAAGAGTGATTGAAGAAAATTTTATATCATTGGCAAGAGATGATTTTCCAGATGGCGTAAGGTAACCGATCACGGGGTTATTAAGAAGCCGTTAAAACGGCTTTGGATATGTTTCGTTAATGCTGTAACCACCATGATGAATCATGGTGTTAGTTCAAAGAGGCATTGAAACAACACCACA
>DSAU01000164.1 GCA_011046315.1 bacterium | reverse complement strand
TGCTTCACCGTCTCAAAAATTAAATTTAAATCATGGCTATGATAAGGAATTAGCGCGCTTGGCAACAGCGAAAAAGTTCGATGTTTTGGTTTCTGTGTGCCTTTTTTTCGACACAACCATCTTGCAATGGGAACATTTTTATAAATTTTAAATCCAAAGACAATTTGTTTTCGAAAATAGAATCCAATTCGCACAGCACAATTTTTTTCGCCACAAACTGGACATTGTTCGCTGTAATCAGGAAAGCCATAAGTTTGTTTTGCCGTAGCGATATAATTCGCCATCGAACCGACTATGTAGAATGAAATTTGAATATTTGTTACCAGGGAAATGTTTGTTAGATGTTTATCTAATCTTAACTATTTTTTAAATCTCTAATATAACATTTTCCCTGGTATTGTTAAAAATATTGTTTACAATTTTTGTTGCTTGAAGATGAAAGAGGGATCAAAATAACAATGCGGGAAAAAGGGTTAATGACAGAATTGGGCGAAAAAGCAGTGGAAGCCGCAAAACGAAACGGCATGTGGGACGCTCCGAAACGTACCCCGATTACCGACGAACAGGTTGAAGCATTCGCGGAAAAGTTAGCCGGCATATCACCTGCATATGAGAACTTTAATAATATGCCACCGTCTGTTCGGTTCACATACACAGGAAGATACCTTTCATTCAAAACCGAGGAAGCCCGACAGCGGGATTTTGAAAAAATTGTAGACAGACTTAACAAGAATCTTAAACCCATGTAAGGGAAATTGAAAACGGAGGAATGTCAAATGGCAAGCAAAGAGCTGGTAAAAATCGTTGAAAAGTTCGCGGAGTCGGGCTGGGACTTGATTGTTGCACCCTCGAAAAAGTGGTTGGCGGCCAATGGGTCGGCTGAAATGGTGGACGAATTACTGAAAGCCGTTGAACAGGCAGGCAAAGAATGTGGGAGTTGTGGTTGCAAATTTGATCCATTGTATAAAAGAGCATTAGAATTATTGCGGACAGCGTGAATGTGATCAAGTCGGTTTGGTTGGGTCGGTCAGTACAAGCCGTTCTACCTTTGCCTCGTTGAAGACCTCGGTAGGGATGACAACTGCTTCACCGGCTAACCAGCCGCTCAACCTGACCGCGGCCTCACGAGACTCGCTCAAGTTGCGGTGCGGCCGGTGCAGGTTAGCGGCTAACCGTTGAACACATTGATAAAATCAAAGCACGTGACGACAGCTTGCAATCACATCCCAAATTTAAAAGACTGCCGGTAGCTGCTGTTTCCGAAAGTTGGATCACACGGTGAAAAATCACGCCACCTCAAAATTCGCTTGATGATACAATTTTCCATTGCGGCATTATTTAAGGTGGAAGAAACGATCGAAGCAAAAATAACCTCACCGGCAGGATTAACCGTAAAACGCACCACAATTTTTCCTTTCAGGTTAAGATCGTTTTTTAGCTGCTGTTTGTAACAATCCTGCAAAGCCCTCATGTGAGAGCGAACTGTGCGAACAACATCTGCCGAACTTCTCTTAACACCAGCTCGATTCAACGCCTCTGCTTTACTAGCGTAACTGGACTCAACCTTTTCATACTGAATATTTCGGTTTACTGTCTTCATTTGTGCGGTGTTCAGCGTTTGCATTTTCTCAACCAATTGCTGAACCTCTTTATCGGCGGATTTTCGTCCACCTTTGAGCTCTGCCAGATCACTGCCTGATTGATCACCCGGTAACATTCTCAAATAGGCTCTGTTCCCATATCGCGGCACTTCGATTGTGTTTAATTTGGAAAGCGCTTCGGTCAATTGCAGCGAATTATTGGACGCATATTCCAACAGATCCTGAACATATTCGTAATCTAAATTGTTGCTGCGGTCTGCAATTACCCCCAGTAATCCCACAGAGGACATTTCTTCGGACAATGCCTGGCGCGATGATATCCGACGATCGACCGTCGAGCGGCGCATACCTTTCATTTCATCACGTGTATAGCCCATGCTTTCTTTAACCGCGGCCTCTGGCATTGATAATGCCGGAGCCGATAATGCATCCAGGGACTCAAAAATGTCAAAAGTGACATCGTTCATCCATTGAGATAAGCTGGTAATTACGTGTGCATCAGCTTGATATTCGGAGCTAAGCACACCTGCGGGAGCTCTCTGCGCAGTAAAGCTTTGGTCGAGCAGCAATTTGGCGTATTGTTTTTGAATTTTGCTGATGGTTTTATCACTGATGTCGAAACGGAGTGTTTTTCCCAAATAGATAACAGCGCCGATATTGATCAAAAATGAAAACAACAATATCAAAAAAAAACGCTTGTCTAAAGACCGAAAAAATCCTTTTCGAAATTCTCTGGGGAATTTTTCAATATAAAAACCGATCGCGCCTTTGTTTGATTGAAATAAAATTTCTGATCTATTTTTGCCAAAACCCTGCTCGCTATCGAAACCCTTTTTGCTGCTCACGATGATCTCCAAAAATCTTAATGAATGAAACAATTACCCGATTGGAACCAAACCGCTGGTTTAAAATAAAATTCAGCGTTGGACGCAACTCATATTTAATGATTTTAAGATACAGATTTTTTCATTAAAAAGTCAAGCAGAAAACCAATCATGATTGAGAAAATAAACCAATGACTATTTAAAAATTGAAAAATGGCTGAGCTTCAATTACAAAATTTTCATTGCGACCAAATTGAATTATTT
>DSAU01000232.1 GCA_011046315.1 bacterium | reverse complement strand
GGTCATCTTTGAAAACAACGGCGATAATTATTATAACGACATGAAAGTTGACGGTTTCAGCAACCAGCGGCTTGTGGATTGGTTATCGTTGTCCCAAAGCGCCGGATTAATCCCGCCTCAGGACTCCGCCAGCATTTCCATTACGGTCAATACCCGGCAGTTATTGCCGGGTGATTACAATACCAAAATTGTTTTTTCATCAAACGATTCCACCGCAGGTCGAAAAGCCATTGCTTTAAATTTCAACCTGGCGCGCCCTGAACATGACATTGGTATCACGCAGGTATGGTTGCCCGGCGGTGCGATTCCCATCTTGTTCCCCATCGAACCTGGCGCTGAAATCGTTAATGCCGGATTAAATGATGAGGCTGATTTTACCGTGATTTGTCAGGTTGCGGATCAGGGACAGCCGATTTACAGCGATACCGTTTTTGTCGCCTCACTTTTGACGGATCAGTCAAAGGTGGTGACTTTTAAACCGCTGATGCTTTTCCAATCCGGAGAACTTGAATTTAACATCACACTGGAAAATCTGGTCGATGACTACAACGCATATAACAACAGCTATCGTTCTATCAGCCAGGTGAGCAATCTGGTGGATAATTTTGAATCTGCCACCGGTTTTTGGAAGTTCGAGGGTGGTTGGGGCATCACCAATCAACTGCAAGGTCGCAACAGCCAATATGCTGCCCATGTTAATAACGGGAACCTCCCCTATGAAAATAACATGAACGCAACCATGACTTTTATTCCGGGTTTTGATGTTTCAGCCGTCGATGAGCTGACGCTGACATTTTGGACCAGATACGTTACCGAAGCCGACAAAGATATCTGCTATGTTGAAGCCAGTGGAAATCAAACTACTTGGACTAAATTGGACTCACTGTCTGGATTTGGTTTTACAAACTGGAGTGAACGAATTATTCCACTTACAAACCTTGTCAAAGCCGGTTATCAGAAAGTATGGGTACGATTCCGCTTTGTCTCTAATGAAAGCATTGGCATGGCGGGCGTTTTGATAGATGATGTCTCGATCTATCCCGACGCAACTGTATCGGTAAAAAATCAATCCATGCTGGAACCTTTACTAGAGCAATGGCAACTGTTGCAGAACTACCCCAACCCATTTAACTTAAACACAACCTTTAGCTACAACATGGTGAAGTCCGGAGATGTCAAATTGTCGATTTACAACATTAATGGGAAGTTGGTACGCGACTTACTGCAGCAGAAACAATCTGCTGGCTTGCATTCGATAGATTGGGACGGCCGGGACAACAACGGTCAGCTTGTTGGAACCGGCATCTATTTGTACCGACTTGAAGTCAAGGGGAAATTTATGAGCAGCAAGAAAATGATACTCTTAAAATAATGTTTTAATAATTGAATCGCACCAATTATCTGTTATGATATTTGAGCGATCAGGTACAGTGTCAGGCTGTGCCTGGTCGCTTTTTTTTCGGGTGAAACCAAATAAAAGCTTATTGAACAATAGGGCAAGGGGGTGTCCAATTTATTGGTCTGAGGTAGTAACAAATTTGTTCATTTAAAGTAGTGACGAATTTATTCGTCAATCACTGTCCCGGAATTCATTGATTTACCGATCGCTGAGGTGTGTCGAAGCCGAGGCTTAACTGATCTCAAAATCTTTTGCTTGATTTTTTACGAAAAATTGTTTTTATTATGACAAAACTTTCATGAATTTTATTTCTCCATTAAACCTTTTATCAAGCAAAGATCTTAAAATTTGAGTCAAGTTTTTGACCATATCATAAAGAAACTTTGGACAGGATACACTGGATAAAAAAGATCGACAGGATTAGCTCTTATATGCTTTTATGCTTTCTGGCAATGTGAAGGGCTAGTTAATCCGATCAATAATCATCCTGCCAATCAATGAAATCCAGTCAGTCCTGTTAAATGTTTTAGATAAATTTTCCCTTGCCGGTTTGAGGCGAAGCTTCGCTAGTAATTAAACCCAAAAAATATGCATGCTTAACTGGCTGATCATACATCGTCGAACAATCCTCTCGATTCTGATCATCGTACCCCTCGGGTTTGCCACGAAATTTTATCGGGGTCCCGCGGCGGGCTGGGTCAACAATTCGCTGGGCGGTGTGTTATATGAAATGTTCTGGTGTCTGCTGCTGTTTCTGTTTTTCAGCCGTGCCAAACTCTGGAAAATTGTGTCGATCGTCTTTGGCATTACCTGTCTGCTGGAGCTGCTGCAACTGTGGAAGCCACCGTTGCTGGAGCTGATCCGGTCCAGTTTCATCGGCAGGACTTTGATCGGAAATTCGTTTGTGTATTCCGATTTTTTTTATTATATTATCGGCTGTGGGATTGGCTGGCTGTGGTTGTGGGCGCTTCAGCAAAAAAATTTTTCATCGCAGATGCGCCGCGAAGGCCAAAAAGAATTTTAAATAAATTTTCACCGCAAAGGCGCTGAGAACGCAAAGGAAATAATGAAATAAATCTTTGCGCCCGACTTTCGAGCAACTGGATGAAATTCAAAAAGTACATGTCATTGCGATCCCGCTTTAGCGGGAGAAGCAATCTCTTTAATTATAGTGAGTTATGTCAAAGATTGCGTAACCGATCACAGAGTATTTAAACACATTTAAAACTGTTGAAACAGTTTTCGTGGTCTGCCGTGTAATCCCTAAACACCATGATAAATCATGGTGTTTGTTC
>DSAU01000100.1 GCA_011046315.1 bacterium | reverse complement strand
TGAAAAACGCCAATAGGTTGCGTTTTATCAGCTTGTGCATAACAATAAGCAAACTGACCCTGAGGCGTCCCAATAACGCCATTAGTTGCTTTAAAAGGGTTGGTAAATTCAATCTGAACCGCAACCATCTCGTTATCATCCTGGCATACTCTGTTCACCTGGTTACCGAAAGCGTAACCATCATCGGTAAACTCATCAAACCCAACCGGGTGCCCCCCCTCGATGTCGATATAATAAACCCCGGCCAATCTGGAATAAGGAACATTCGCCTTCACCACCTTGAAGCCATCGGTTACCGGAATGTTGTAGGCAAAGGTTTCTGGCAAAAGATGGTTGCCCAACAAGCGGGTTCCTAAATCGACATCGGTTAAATTGAAGCGATATTGCTCGAGACTGTCAACAATGGTAATCTCATAAGTGTGTCCGGTTAGCGCAGGCGGGTCCAGTATTCTGATCATAAAAGACGCATCACTTTTTCCCGAGACCTGCGTTGCCTGCATTTCCTCCGGATAATAATCATACTCGTTTACCGTAATGGGAATTATTTTCTGCCAGTAGCGATGATTTGAAGCATAACTGTCAAAACAAAGCTCAAAACTCTCGCCAGCCGGAAAACTGGTGTAAATATTCACGGATATTATTTCTGGCAACTGAACAGTTTCACCAACCAGTATGCTATCGGCGCTCAGATGAAGCGCCGAATCATAATAGTTGCTCACCCGAGAACCCAGAATCTTGACATAACTCCGTAACTGATGGATATCAAAATCATAATTATTGGTAAAGGTTGTGGATAGTTCGATGTTTTCTCCTGGATTGGCTTCGCCGTCATAATTCTTACTATCATTAATAATAACAGTTTGAATATCGAGTCGATCGGTCAACATGATATTTTGTTTAACCTTTGGCATGAAAACAGTGTCGCCGTCAGCGGTAAAAACTTTCAGATCTAAATATAACGCATCATTGGTTTCAGGAATGTGCTCGCTGGCGCCGAAAATGTTATCCGTGGCGCCGTCGTCACGTAGCATTAAGCTCAGAATTTGGTTGCCTGAATAATCCCATAATATTGCTTCAGCCCCAACAAGATCTGACAGCGGGAAAAAGGCAGCACGTACGGTAACCAGAACCTGCCCCGGAGACAAATCTTCTCCCAGCACATCGACCTTCACACTGAACAAATCCAGATATTTGTGATGCTTTTTCAAAATATTAGCGACGCGCTTTACTTCAATAATATTTTCCAGTCGATCATATTCTTGCACAGCGATCACGGCAGCAACAATAGTTGCTGTGTCGCCGGGCGCTATGGTTAGCGGACCGGTTGACAGTATCATGCGGCGATCCTGGGGAATAGAATCCTGCCACCCCACGCCGGTTATCGGATCTCCGGAAAACGCCCATTTTGTTGGGCGTCCGGTTGTCGGGTCAATCGCTGGCTCACCGTAGTAATTGAGACAGTTCAAACGGTAATAAATGATCTGAGCTGTGTTTGCGCTGCTGTAAACAACCTCTCCCCATTCTCGCGGATTATGCTTATGAATCCGCGGTGAATAAACCGGTAAATTCCGATAATCGATTTTCTCCTCCCAAAGTGCTACAGCCGTATCACCCGGAGAGTAAATAGTTGGCGAAGCTAATATTTGATAACCAACAGCGTGATTATGAAAATAAGAGGAGTTTGTCCCATCATAACAGATGACCAGATTCAAGGTACTATCACTGCAAACCAGATCATTGTTGGCGTCGCCGACATCTGGATCCGACCAGAGCCCCAAAAATGCGTCTTCCCAAATTTCATCGCTTTTATTAATGATATCCCATTGCAAAAACATCACATTATCGAGATATTCCCAGCCGAAAACGGTCTGATGTAGCTCTGCTTTTAGTGGCGGACAAATATTATAATTGCCCCGATCTTCGACAAAGGCGTCGCTAAAGCTGCACCACAGTGTTTGATCGCCAAAGATTTTGGGGGTTGCCTGAGCATCTACCGGCGCTCCAAAAATATGAGGCCATTCCGCATAATCGACATTGCTGGCAGCATCATCGCCACGATTTATTTTATAAACCCGAAACCGTGGATCTTCCTTTCCAAACGGAACTCCAGTAACATCTATCACACCACCGACCCAATCCGAGTTGAAATCCGACGCCGAGGCTCTGATTTGTTCATCCACTTTTGCCGCCAGCCAGATTCCTGAACTATAAACAACAAACACACCATCCAAAGAAAGGTCGCTACTACCGTTAATTGGATGCCGACCAAACACCCCATCATTGCGAACTGAGCTGCGAATTCGATTGTCATCAAAATAATTGTAACGACATTTCCACAATTGGCTTATGGAAATCTTGTGGGTTTTTGCCGCGTAAATGGTAATTGATATCAACAATACACCAAGTAACGAAACCACAAGCCGAATATTTTTGACATTTAACATAACTAACCTCCTTCGATATTTTTAAAAATTACAAAATTTGATTCATATATAAGTCGCTTCTCAGCTAAAAATTCCATAATTTTTTTTATTGAAAATGTAAATAATTTTGCTTATAATTTATCTGGTCATTATTAATATGAATGACCAGTGGGGTTATTGGTTTTTTTGTTTTTTTTTATATTTAGACCGTAGGGGACGTCCGTGGACGTCCCCTACATCGCGAAAATCCTTTTATTTGAAGCTGATATTTTCTACTGG
>DSAU01000220.1 GCA_011046315.1 bacterium | reverse complement strand
GTTTTTAATTGGCGAGAAAGTTCTTGGCGACACCGATCCAATTGTTGCCCAGAAAGTCACAGTGAAATGTTCCCCTGTTAGCAACACGTCGATGAACCAGAACAATACATTTTGGCTGATGGAATCCGGCTCCGGATTGAAATTTGACGTTACAATTAAGTCCGGTAAGGTGTCGGTTAATGTAATGTTGTAAGCCGTTCCCGGACCATAATTGGTGACTGTTAGTTGATACATAAACGGATCGCCGACCTTCACGCTGTCCCGGTCAACCAACTTTTTTAAATTAAGATTATAAGACGTGCGCTGTCTGCTATTTTCATCAATGATAATAATTCGCGATTGGGCGCGTTCGCCGATGATGTTTGTATCTCCGTCCGCGGAAACCCAGGCTACATTTACGATCGATAATTCACCAGCCGTGGGTAATTCCTGAAGGAAAACCGCTGAATAATTGATTATGATCTTATCGCCAGCGGCCAGGGAATCGAAATACCAGAATGCTACATTTGCTGAAATTGAATCGGGTTGTGGTTCGAAAGCCAAAATCGTAAGCGATTGAGGCAGCGAATCGACTATGGTCAGATTGTATGCGGCATCCGGTCCTAAATTTTCAACAATAATTTGATATGAAAATTTTTTGCTAATACTGACAGTATCGACATCGGTTGTTTTGGAAAACTTCAGTTTAAAATTGCGCGTATTATCGTCAGAGCTTTCAACATAGATGATCCTGACGCGGGCGGGCGATCCTGTGTAGTTGGAGTCTGCTCGTGAAAAAGTTGACGCCACGTTGATGACAGGTTCCGATGCGTCAACAGTTTCCGGATTTAATTTTACGGTGATGAGGATCAATTTTTCCTCATTCACTGCTATAGAATCAAAATCCCAAAAATATAGCGGCGGTGAAGCAGAATCCGGCGGCGGTGAAAAATCCAAAATCAAAACCGCCTCCGGCATCGAATCCACCAGCGTAATGTCTCGTGCGATATCAGGCCCCAAATTTTTCACCCGAATTTCATATTGAAATTGTTGATCGAGTTTGATGCTATCTGCTGAAGCGGTTTTGGTGATTTCGAGCTGATAGTTTTGCCGGTCATCATCGATCGGGCGGGTAATCGGAGTCTCCAGTCGGGCGTAATTATTGGACAGATTGGTGTCGCGGTTTGCATACGTAAAGGCGCTGTTAACCAGCTTTGTCTGCGAGTCTGCAATGTCAGGGTTTACCAGTGTGTTAATGCTCAACACCAATTGTTCTCCGGCAGCCAGTGAGTCCAGTTGCCAGAAAATGATCCTGTCTGCAAACAATTCCGGCGTCTCGCTGAAGCCGAGCGCAGTGACGATTTCAGGCAGGGTGTCGCTGATGGTGATTTCTTTCGCTGTTCCCGGACCCGCATTCATTAGAGTTAAATAATAGCGTAATCGCTCTCCGGCGATGACCGTATCTTTATCCGCGCTTTTGTCCAGTTCCAGGTCAAAATTTAATTCTGTCGGGACGTCCGGCGGCTCGATGGCGGTCACCACTACTGAAGATTTGTTGTTGCTTTGGTTGCTGTCGTCTGGCGCGATTATCATTGCTGAATTTAAGAATGAAAATGTCTTTTGCGGAAGCTGCGCCGAAGTAACTACCTCCAGTGAGACAACTAAACTATCTCCAGCAGCCAGCGTGTCAAAAAACCAGAATAGATTTTTTTGAATTGAAGAATCCGGATTGTGAGAATAGCTCACCACATCAACTATTTCCGGTAAAGCGTCTGATAAAAGAAATTTACCGGAGCTGTGGGGTCCGAAATTATAAATTGCCAATCGATAGCTAAAGGATTCTCCGGCGGCGATAGTATCAACAGATGCTGCTTTAATCACTGCCAGATCGAAATTAATTTCCAGCGGTATTTCCGGAGAATGATAGGTGGTCAGCGCATGATCGTTATTGTTTGCAAAGTTAGTATCGTTAGCGGCAGATACCGACGTCCTATTGGTGAACTGGAATATCGTATCTGGATAAGATTGCGCCATTTCACATATTACTGAAATGATAAATTTATCTCCCACCGGCAAAGAATCCGCAAGCCAGAACAGCATCCGATCTGCTGTGGAATCGGGCGCGGGAGAAATTTCGAGCGCATTGACGACCGGGGGCAAAGTATCGACAATCGTGATATTTTCGGCTGTCGCCGGGCCAAAATTTTCGATAGTCAATGTATAAAAAAAATGGTCGTTCTGTTTGATGGTGTCCTGTGAACTCGTCTTTAAAATTGAAAGATCGTAGTTTCGCGATTCGGGTTTTTGCTCGCGAATGTAGGTTTTCACGGTTGCATAATTATTGGCAGTATTGGTGTCAAGCGCTGCTATGACGAGTGCTGCATTGGTTAACTCCAGAGGGCTGTTTGTGCCCTCTGGAACGACGTCCACGCTAAATTCAACCGCCCATTTTTCTCCAACCTCAAGAGAATCCACGTTCCAATACAGAATGTTCTCGTGGCTGGAATCCGGTGTTATTGAAAATGAATGCGCAATAATTTCTGGCGGTAGCGAGTCCACGACTGTGAAATTGCTTGCTGGTTTCGGGCCAAAATTATTTACAGTTAAAAAATATTGCAGCTCATTTGCAACAAAGATCGTATCCGAACTACACGTCTTTTCAGTCCCCAGATCATAGTGCTGGAATATCAGAAATGATTCGTGGATTATGTGAATGGCCACGCTGTCCTGATT
>DSAU01000315.1 GCA_011046315.1 bacterium | reverse complement strand
CTTTCTGGCGGCAGCACACCAGTCCGGTTGTTTCAACAATTGGCATCGCCGGCCTATCGGGAAAATATTGACTGGAAGAACGTTCATTTTTTCTGGGGCGATGAGCGCTGCGTGCCGCCCGATCATCCGGACAGCAACTATGGCATGACGAAAAAATATCTGTTCGATCACATTTCCATTCCCCATGAAAATATTCATCGGATCAATGGCGAAAACGATCCGGAAACAGAAGCAAAGCGTTATGCTGGCGAGATTTTTCGATTGCTTCCGCTCAATCGGCACGGCTGGCCCCAATTTGATTGGATTTTGCTGGGGCTGGGAAACGATGGCCACACGGCTTCAATTTTTCCCGGCTCGCCAATTTTGAAAGATCGGGACAATATTTGCGCCGTGGCAACTCATCCGCAAATCGGCCAAAAGCGGATTACGCTAACGCTACTTGTCATTAACGCGACAAAACGACTTTCATTTCTGGTCAGTGGAGAAAATAAAGCTTCCATTGCGGCGAATATTTTGACCGCTGCGGAGAAAAACAAATCGTTGCCGGCGACTTTTGTGCGTCCGGAGAACGGTGCTCTGGAATGGTATCTGGACCAGCCTGCCGCTGCAAAAATCAGAGGGTATTATGAATCCTGAAAAACGCCGTCTTAATCAAATCACTAAAAACAAATCGCCCTGGAAAAAATGGGGAGCCTATCTCACCGAACGCCAGTGGGGAACGGTGCGGGAAGATTACAGCCCAAACGGAACGGCGTGGGAATACATTTCCCACGATGCCGCGCGCAGCCGCGCTTATCGCTGGGGCGAGGAAGGCATCGGCGGCATCAGCGATGATCAACAACTCCTCTGTTTTGCCCCGGCGTTCTGGAACGGCAAAGACCCCATTCTGAAAGAACGATTGTTCGGATTGACCGGCAACGAGGGCAATCACGGCGAGGATGTCAAAGAGTATTATTACTATCTCGACAGTTCGCCCACACATTCCTATATGAAAATGCTGTACAAATATCCGCAGCAGGCGTTTCCATACACCCAATTGGTGGAGGAAAATCGCCGTCACGGTAAAGGCGATCCTGAATTTGAGCTAATCGATAGCGGCATTTTCAATGAAGACCGCTATTTCGATATTTTTATCGAATACGCCAAAGCCGATGTTAATGATATTTTAATTCGAATAACAGCATATAATCGTGGCAGTGAACCGGCGGATTTGCATGTTATTCCGCAGTTCTGGTTTCGCAACACCTGGTCGTGGCAGCCAGACGGCGTCAAACCCCAATTAACAATGGAGAATGCTCGCGCCATTCACATCGAGCACCAGCGATTCAGAAATTACCAACTCTATTTTCAAGGCAAACCGGAAACGCTGTTTTGTGATAATGAAACCAATGTTGAACGGTTGTACGGTATGACCAATGTCAGCGGCTATTTCAAAGATGGCATTAACGATGCGATAATTCACGGCAAAAACACCGTCAATCCTGAAAAGAGCGGCACCAAAGCCGGACTCGATTATAAACTGACGATTCCGGCCAACAGCTCCAAAACCGTGAAACTGCGGCTGTGCAACCGATCGCTTAAAAAGCCGTTTCAGGCATTCGATCAGCTTTTTGAAAAACGCATTCAGGAAGCGGATGAATTTTATGCAGAAATTCAGTCGGACATCAAAGATGACGATGCCAAAAACGTGCAGCGTCAGGCCTTTGCCGGCATGTTGTGGAGCAAGCAGTTTTATTATTACGATGTAGCGCAGTGGCTGAAGGGCGATCAGGGACAGCCGCAACCGCCTCAGGAACGCAAGCACGGCCGAAATCACGATTGGATTCATCTCAACAATGCGGATATTATCTCCATGCCGGACAAGTGGGAGTATCCCTGGTATGCGGCCTGGGACCTGGCGTTTCACTGCATCCC
The DNA here is from genome assembly GCA_011046315.1 of bacterium. Taxonomy (GTDB): domain Bacteria; phylum Zhuqueibacterota; class Zhuqueibacteria; order Thermofontimicrobiales; family Thermofontimicrobiaceae; genus Kaytiofontadaptatus. Next base: position 808 of record DSAU01000315.1, on the reverse strand, counting down.
GCTGGCGATGATAGATGCACAATTTGCCAAAGAACAACTGCTGCTGTTTACCCGTGAATGGTATATGCACCCTAACGGCCAACTGCCGGCGTATGAGTGGGCGTTCGGCGATGTGAATCCGCCGGTGCATGCCTGGGCAACCTGGCGAGTGTTTCAGATCGATCGCAAGCAGAACCAGGGTAAAGGTGATGTGGCATTTCTGGAGCGGGTGTTCCACAAGTTATTGCTCAACTTTACCTGGTGGGTCAACCGTAAAGATGAACACGGCCACAATATTTTCCAGGGCGGCTTTCTTGGACTGGATAATATCGGCGTGTTCGACCGCAGCAGCCAATTGCCCACCGGCGGCCATTTGGAACAGGCGGACGGTACCAGTTGGATGGCCATGTATTGCCTTAATATGCTGCGCATCGCTCTCGAACTGGCGTTGTACAATCCGGTCTATCAAGACCTGGCGACTAAATTTTTCGAACACTTTTTATACATCGCCGGCGCCATGCAAAATATCGGCGACGCCGGCATCGAGTTGTGGAATGAAACCGATGAATTCTATTACGATGTGCTGCACTGCCCTTCCGGCGAGCTGGTGCCAATAAAATTACATTCCATTGTTGGTCTGATTCCATTGTTTGCAGTGGAAACTTTGGAACCGGAACTGCTGGACAAGCTGCCGGACTTTAAACGTCATGTCGAATGGTTTTTGAATTACCGCCCTGACCTTGCAGGTCTAATTTCCCGCTGGCATGAACCGGGAGAGGGCGAGCGGCGTTTGCTTTCACTGCTGCGGGGACATCGCATGAAACGACTG
>DSAU01000168.1 GCA_011046315.1 bacterium | reverse complement strand
TTTTATAGGTGAAAACGGAATTTAATCCTTATCAAGATTGCGTGTTATTTTTTTCCCAAACTTATCTTCAACGATAAACTGATTGTCTAAGTCTTTATTTCCCAGATTGTTTTTCAAGTAATTTAAATAACCAAATTCTCCAAGTAAGCCGCCGCTCATGTTTTTTACTGACAACATCAATCTCAAAAATACCTGGCCGACTTTATTCCGTTCCATATTGTGTTCCCATATCACGCTACTTTTATCAAATAGTTGGAGCAAAGCTTTGGTTAAATCGTCTAATTTATCGTCCTCAATCACTTCATTTTTGAAATGTTTTTGATACACCTTTTTGTAAGCCTCGTACACCATCTTATCCGTGATCAGAATATCACCTTTGATATAGATATCACGAATAAATATTTCAATTTCCCCTGCCATCAGCGCCACTGCCATATCTTGAAAAATATCATCGTATTGGCCATGGGGTACACTTGTTATTAACTGTGAAAAATCCCTGTCCTCATCGCGCGCTTTTTGATAATCAACTCCTTCAAGATAGCGACAATCCTGGTTGCAGTCGATATTTTTTATTCTGTTTTTGGCGCAACATATCGGACAAAGAATATTATCAATCGGTGAACAATATCTTTTGCCGGCTTTTGTTTTGCAGTACCAACATTTTGGCATAATTGGACTCCTTTAAAAAAAGATATTATTAGAAACAGACTTTGGAATAACCCCGGAAATTGATCGACCAGGGAATACGTTTTGATTTGAATCGGGCTGCCTCGAGTAGCTGAACTATTCGATCTGCGGATTCTGCTGCGACGAAAATATCAACATCTTGAGTAACCATGGTTTCACTCGCCCAATGATTGGCAGCCACGCATCGTATTGTGCAACATGCAAGATCTGCCCGCTCGAGACAATCGACAAGCCGCATGATATCATCTGTGCCACCTGCCCTTTGCCAGTCATAAAATTTTTTTGGTATAATTTTCGTTGGTTTAAGCTATGTGTTTTTTGTGTTTCCCAAATTTTCAAAGCCCGCATTCTAATGAACCAAATAGAAAAATTTCCGAGGACAAAATTGTTAAAGGATACCGAATCGTTGGCTCGCTAACGGTTATTTTATTTGCTTTGTTCGATGTTTATTTTGCCTGTGTGCCAGTTAGTAAAGCCTCTTTGCCATACCAGATGTAGGCGATGAGAAACATAAACCTTTGAAATAGCCCATCAAGCATCGGCTGATAAAACATCAAAATCGGAATACCGGTGGCAGCAATGATTGCGATGATGTCAAGTATCCGTCCCACATGTTCTTGCTTTTCTCGTTGCACCAGGCGCAACAGAACAGCAAACACAAACGAAAACCCCATCGCTGTGGCTGTGAACGAATGCAATACATCTTCGACCGAGTCAAAAGCAGCATCAGCCACCCATGGTTTATGCGAGAAAGCGGCGGTGGCTGTCATGAACACACCAAATGACTTATGCAACCACACGGCGCCGCGAGCCCAAGTTAAATTGTTTATCGCAGCCAGCCAAATAACCGCCAATCCGAACAATAAAAAACCCAATCGCGCCAGCCAGGCGCTGTTAATACATTGCGCGGCAGATTCGCTGGTTGTATGCGAAACCCAGGAATAACCCTCCGGCATAAGCAAGGGCGCAACTAAAAGTGAGGTCCCGGAAAGTACAAGCATTATCAAAACACAGCGAGCCGATCTCCGAACATCCCTCTCTAACGCCGGTGACAGGATTGTTTTCATAAAGCGAACCATCATTTGTAAAACCTCACTTTCGTGTGTTTTAATCGAAGATGTATTGGCAAATCATTTTTCGATGATTTGGGTTGAATATCCAAATGGTTATCGTCGAACAGGTTGCCCCGGCTTTTTCAGTCCGTTGTTGATTTTATTTGTCGTGCTGAACCGAACCCTGATGTGCCTCTGCCGCCTCATTTTCGCAGATTTCTTTTAGCATTGCCAGCCCGTGTTCAAAATCGGGTCCGACCATTTTTTCGAGGCTCATGAATAACATCACCACGTTCCAGGGGAATGGATTTGTTCCGTAAAATGCCCAGACAACCCGGGTGCCTTCGTCAACTTCGGACAGTCGCAGGTACCCGTCAGAAACGTCTTCCATCGGCTCGAAAAAATGGAGACGGTAGTTGATCTCTTCATTTTCGATGATACCGGTGTTGACCATTTCGCCGGTGCCGGTAATTTTGGGATCGCCAACCCAGCTATAGATAGAGCCCTCTTCGCCGTCGGTACCTTTTATCGAATAGGTCATGATGGTATCGCGCTCGGCCCAGGGCGACCAGGCGTGCCAGTTGTCCCAATACTTGATGTGTTGAAACACCAGAGGTTTGGGTGCGTTGATAATCACATCCCGTTCAACGTGATACTTTTTTGGCGCGACAAATCCCAGAATGATGATCACTCCAATCAGCACCGCCAGAACAATGAGCACGATTTTTAAAACTTTCATCTTTTCTCCTCCGAATTGACTAAAGTTTATTGTTGAAAATAATATAATTACAAAACAAGCAAAAGTCAAGCTAAAAAAATGCGGCATTGTAACAGTCAGCTCAGGTGGAATACTGATGCCATCGCTTGATAAGCTGATTATTTGACAGATGACAAAAATTTTTAAATAAAGCTATCTATTTTTAATATTTTTTGCAAATAAAGCGATGGCATCATATGTCTAATAAACCAGATTTCTCCAAGAAACCTGTTTTATA
>DSAU01000378.1 GCA_011046315.1 bacterium | reverse complement strand
GTTGAACAGCACCTGATTGGGGTTGACGATTATGGTATCTTCCTCAGATTGATAACCATCTTTCGCTAATTTGACATGATATTTACCGCTATTAAGCTGATAGCTGGGCCCAGACCCCATGGCTTTACCATTGATATAAACTTGTGCATCTGACGGGTCTAATACGAAGGTAACCGGTAACACATACACTATACTGCCTTTAATTTTTATTTGCCACATCTGCTTTTCTTGGAGCAGGACTCCGATTTCAGAGAGAATGATTTTCAGCGGCTCATAGCCGGTGTGAAAGATCAGCAATACCCTTTCATCGGGCGAAAGATAGACCATATCCTCTCCCATTTTGTCAACAACAGCGCCAACAACGCCATTGTAAGAATCGTAGCCAAAGCCATCCATATCCGATACAACTTTGATCACTGCACATAATCGGCCATTGATGTCGCGACGGTCAGGGAAGGTTTCATGCACTAATTTCGGTTGCTCTATCAATTCCATTCGTGGCAGTTGGGAATGCAATGGCAGAGCAATCACTAACAGTAAAATAATTGTAAAAATGCGTTTCATAAGCGGTTCCTTTTTGTTATTTATTCGTCAAGTTACTGTGCAATCCATAAAGGGATTGCACTCCAAAATAACCCGTAGTGCAGCGCCTTTATGCGCTGCAAATCTTGAAAATAACTCCCAGGCTGGTATTTTTCGTTATTTCAACTACTCAATACCAGCCTGGGATCTTCTTTGTCCCAATAATTTGGGACAGGAACAGGCGTGGACTTTTATGCTCGCTTTTCTTTTCCTTCAGAAAAGAAAACTCTGGCGTGAAAGTATTCGCGCAACGAAACCCGATGTTATTGTTGCGTTTAGTCGGATTATTGTTGTCACGATTAGCAGCGCGCACGTTATTCGGTTTATTGTTCCATGAACCGCCGCGCAAAACCCGGCTGCGTTTTAAGGCGCCTGTCCCTTAAGCAAAAAATGTGAATTTATTTTGACGACCAGGATGTTGAAATCGAATTTTAGCCAGCATCTGATTGATCATTTTTCGATTCTCCTCTTTATAGGCAAACCCCAGCCAGCCGTTTAAAGACAGCAGCAAATGCTGCCAAAGTATCTGTTGATTTTGGTAACGCCAGCTTTTTTCTTGCCAGCGTTTTTTGAACCGCTGTAAATTAGCCCGTAGAATTTTCTTTTGATAAGGATAGATATGAAATCCCAAAAATTTGACGCCATGCCGGGCAGGAAATAGCTGGCATTTATGCTCGTGCAATTTTAAGCGACGCCGGCTTAAAAAACAAGCTATATTTTCTTTAGCAGAAATTAGCTCCGGTTTTGAATTGGCGAACAATATCGCGTCGTCCATATATCGCAAATAATGATTAATATGTAATTTTTCTTTGATAAAACGATCCAGCGTTGTCAGATAATAATTTGCCAACAACTGACTGGTCAGATTGCCGATGGGAAGCCCTATTGGACGATAGCGATTATCGTTCGAATGATAATTTGAGCTGAAAAAGTGATATTCGCTTGGACTTTTATAAGTAGCTAACAGCTGGTCCAAAAGTCTTAACAACCGCTCGTCAGATATTTTCCTGCACAGGTCAATGAGTAATAAATTGTGATCTATGGTGAAAAAGTATTTTTTTATATCTAATTTGAATACCCAGTTGTGGTTACGTAAAAACTGTTGCGCCCGCTCAATAGCTGCATGAGAGCCTTTGCCTTTTCGGCAAGCATAACAGTCGTAAATCATCGCGCTATCTAAAATGGGTTCGATGATATTGCATAAAGCATGATGAACGACCCGGTCTTGATAGGGCGCAGCAGCAACATGACGTTCCTGCGGCTCATAAATGGTAAAAAATGTGTATGGACTGAATTGATAGGTCTCATCTTTTAAACGCTGCTGAATCTCCAACAACTTGTTCTCTAAATCATATTCAAATTCCAGCACCGCTTTTTTGACCCGTTTACAACGACGAGCTTTACGCGCAGCACGCCAGAGATTGTCAAAAGTATAAATTTGCTCGTATAATCGTTTATATTTTTTGCCCATTTTCTTTCTGCCTGCTGTATTTTTCCCAGCCGCCAATCATCCTTCCAATTTCATTGATCTTATTGGCAGCATACTCAAATGATTTAATGCTAATACACTGCAAATCCTTGGAAAGCCGTACCAAAAATCGGAGTTTCTCCAAATGTAAATTGGCTTTGCGTAAGAAATCACTCTTTTGATCCGAGCTATATTTTGCTTCAATAACCGTCTCTAATATCTCCAGCATACTGTTGGTAATGCGATCGCCTATGGTATATTTAAATTTCTTGGGGTACTGACTGATTTTAGGCGAATACCAGAGAATCAGATCATACAAAACCGGTATTATTTTTATCTCTTTATTGCTCATTATAAATCACTCCTATATAGTAATAATTTCATTGTTACTAACACTAAAATTAAAATCTTAAAAAATAGAATATATTTAAAAAAATCAAAGCAAAACGAATAAAAAGAATAAAAGCACAAAGTACCAAGCTTAAAAAGTCCTCGCGCAACGAAACCCGACGTTAAGGTTGCGTTTAGTCGGATTATTGTCGGCACGATTAGCAGCGCGCACGCTACTCGGATTATTGTACCATGAACCGCCGCGCAAAACCCGGTATTTACCGCTAACTGGCCCTTTTGGGTTTTGCTGATAACCGGATTCATAAATTGCACCCCAATCCCAGCACCACTCCCAGAC
>DSAU01000206.1 GCA_011046315.1 bacterium | reverse complement strand
ATCATATAGTTACAATAACGTAAACACAAAAATTAAATATTATGTTACATCAAGATAAGGAAAAATGCAACATTTTTATTCCTCTTAACGTAAAACCTCACTTAAAGGTGAAAAAAAAATTAAAAAAAGACTGGTATCTCAATTTTAGATTTCTTATCTTTCCTATATGGAAAGATCATTTACAATATTAAAAAGAGAAATTGGTCCACATGAACTTACCCAGATCAAAAAGTTCATTGAGACATTTGGTGATCAGGGGCGAACTTACATTTCAAAAAAATTGTGCCAACTATGGGATTGGCGACTTCCCAATGGTCAACTACGGGATATTGCCTGTCGTGACTTATTAAGACGGCTTGAAAGACGAGGACTTATCCAACTGCCACCCATGCGTAGAGCAGCGCGTCGTCCTGGTTATAAAAACAACTTCTCATTGCCCAAAAATTTTTTGACTACACCCATCTCGCGATCCCTAAAGACCTTTTCTTGTATTGAGATGACAATGGTTCGAGGGGGAGGGGATGAGAGCTTATATAATGCCATCATTGGCTCTTATCATTATTTGGGATATCATCAGGGCACAGGTGAACAATTAAAATATATTATTCGTGGTGATGGTCAAATATTAGCTGCCATTGGTTTTGGTGGCGCGGCCTTAAAATCTGCCGCCAGAGATTGTCATATTGGTTGGAATACGGAACAGCGTGAACAGCAGTTGGTCAAAATCGTCAATAATAACCGGTTTTTGATTTTACCATGGATTCGCGTCCCTCATTTGGCTTCCTATATATTGGGTTGCATTAGTCGTCGTATCCGAAGTGATTGGCAGGCGTATTATAAACGGGATATTGTTTTACTGGAGACATTTGTTGAACAGGGACGATTTAAGGGAACATGTTATAAAGCAGCCAACTGGCATTACCTTGGTCAGACCACAGGTCGTGGCCGAAATGATCGCTATAGCAGGAATATGGTTCCTATAAAAGCGATTTTCATTTATCCTCTTGATCGAGATTATCAAAGCATACTGCGGGGGGATAGATGAGTACCCGGAACCTATGTTCTGAATGTATCAAGAAACAGGAAGAAATTTACCGGCTGCGGGAAGAGAATAAAAAATTAAAGGCCAAATTACGACTTCAGGAACGCAAGATTACAGAAGGCTATTTTGGTTCATCAACCCCGTCATCTAAAAAGCCGATAAAAGAAAATAGCCCCAATACTGTGCAGAAGAACCGGGGTGGCGCCAAAATGGGTCATAAAGGCAATGGTCGGCGTTCTATTTCGTTAGAACAGGCAGATCGTATTGAGGAAGTAAAAGTTGAATGCCGCTGTCCCCGCTGCCAAAGCGCCGATTTAAAATATTTGGATCAACGTGAACGCACGGTTATCAATTTTGAATTAAAAAAAGTGAGAGCTGTTTACAAGTTAGAGCGAAAGCAGTGCAAAACATGTGGTAATGTCGTGCAGGCCAAAGCGCCCGGCGTTCTACCCAGGAATTTGTACGGTAACAAGCTATTGGCGCATGTGGCAGTTGAGCACTATGTCGATGGTATTCGATTGGGGCATCTGGAACGGCAGACCGGTGTGAATATGGGTTCATTAATCAAGGGGATGCATCAATTAGGCCGTATCCTAATAGATGTCCCTACTAAACTAATCGAAGACTATCGACAGGCGCCTGTTAAACATGCCGATGAGACCGGCTGGCGCAATGACGGTCAGAATGGTTACTCTTGGATGTTTGGATCAAAAGACACCGCTATTTTCCGCTTTCGTCCGAGCCGCTCCGGCAAAGTGGCGAATGAGGTGTTTGGCAAAGAACAATTGCCTGGCGTGTTGGTGATTGATAGATATAGAGGTTACAATAAAGCTCCATGCCATATCCAATATTGCTACGCCCATCTTTTACGAGATGTTCAAGATTTGGAGAAAGAATTCCCAGATAAAGAGGAGGTAAAAACATTTGTTCAAACCACCGCGCCACTTCTTTCCCGGGCGATGAATCTCAGGTCATTACCCCTTAGTAATGATGAGTTTTATCGACGAGCAGCAAAGACCAAAGAAGAAATTATAAAAATAATGAACAGTGAGGCTAACCATTTTGGTGTTCAAAGAATCCAAAACATTTTTAGAGAGAATTCACACCGATTATACCATTGGGCGGATAATCGGGAAATTCCGGCAGAAAATAACTTTGCGGAAAGAGCGCTTCGACCATTGGTGATTGCCAGGAAGGTTAGTTTTGGTTCCCATTCTGACGCCGGAGCAAAAACAAGAGAAATACTGACGACCGTATTAAGGACGTTAAAATTACGAACAAACGATGTGAAAACAGAATTCGTTAATTTTCTGGATCGATATGCGGAAAATCCCAATATAGATATCTATGAATGTCTTTTCAATAATGAATTGTTAAATACCTAAAAGTGAGGTTTTACGAATTTATCCGGTATGACCTTTTACCCCGGTGGCCAATGCATTTGCCGACCGCCTAGTACATGGCAGTGAACATGGAACACGGTTTGGCCCCCATCATGATTGCAATTAAATACCACACGGTAACCGGACTCAGCATGACCGTAATCTGTGGCAATTTTTTGGGCGGCCAGCAACATTTTACCGATCTTATCGGAATTCTGGGGCGTCAACTCATTCAAGGAAGGGATATGCTTCCGCGGTACCACCAAGACATGGGTGGGAGCCTGGGGATTCAAATCCTTAAAGGCCACGACATCATCATCTTCATAGATGATGGT
>DSAU01000024.1 GCA_011046315.1 bacterium | reverse complement strand
TGCAACAAAACCGGAGATAATGCCGGTCTTGGTCGGTACCAGTTTGAATTTAATAGTTTGGGTTTCTCCGGGACTTAAACTCACCGTTGCCTGCCCCATCCGATCGTTTTCAAGAAACACCTGTAGCAACTTGTTTTTTAACTCCAAATCTCCGGTGTTTTTAACTATAGCCGAAAGCTCGAACAGCTTCCCCTTTTCAATAATTTGGTTTTCGATCTTTATTTGTGACACGACCAAATTGCTAATGCGCTTTTTTCGGACCGGGACAACAAACAACTGATAATCTTTATCAGCTCGTAATTCACGAACCACCGCGCTGTCGCCGTTGAATCCTGACAGTTGAAAGTCACTCACAAAAAATATTTCCCGGTTGGCGTTGCGGCTGTTTTCTAAGATTCGTTCTGCCGCTAACAGGGCAGAGAAATAATCCGAGACGCGGTGACTCACCTTTGATTTTTGAATAATTTTTCCGACCGATTCAAAGTTGTAGCGCGCTCCTTCGAAAAGGGTTGGAGCGCCGCGGGTTGAATGTAGTGCAAAAATTTCATCTCCAGCGGAAAAAATCTGATCCAGGTTGGTTGCCATGGCTGCTTTTAGCTGATCGTAAAGCGATTGACCACTTTCTCGAACCGCCAGGCTCAGACTATTATCCAGAATGACGACGGTCGAGGTTTTGGCGGCAGTTCCGACCTTGCTAAAAAAGCGTCCCTTTAATGTGGGGCGAGCAAAGGCAAAAACCAACAACAATATAACCAGCGTTCGTATGATCAACAACAAAAGCTGTTTGACTTTCAAACGCTTTATTTGCTCGTTTTCCAATTTTTTTAAGAATCGCAAGCTGCTGAATTTGATGGTTTTGGCTTTTTGCCGGGTGAGCAGATGAATGACGATTGGAATGGCGCCGGCGATTAATCCAAATAAAAACAACGAATTCAAAAAAGTCATCTAAAAAAATCACCTCTTGCTAAAGTACATGCTTTATACCCACAAGACAAAACTTAAGTTTCAACCAGCAGTCCGGATAGTTTAGAGGGCGGATAATAGAAAAATCCCAGTGAAAACTCACTGAGATTTTTCTCCGCTGATTTTGCAACTGTTGTTAATTTATCAATAATCACTTAAAGATGAAGCGAACATTAATTCAAGTACTGACAAAAAATCTTTATTTAACTAGCAGAGCTTTGGTCGTGGTCGTTTCGCCAAAGCCAGTTTTTAAATAAATAAGATAGACTCCATTCAAAACAGTGTTTCCCTCATCATTTTTAGCGTCCCAAATAACATCGCCGTCATGCGTTCCAGCGCGCCCTTGGGTCTGGCTGGATTTAAAAGAACGCGACCAAACAAGCTCTCCGATCAGGGTATAGATTTTAATATCTACGTCTGTGTCTTGCTTCAAAAAGTAAGTAATCGTGGTCGTTGGTTTTGTCGGATCGCCAAACGGATTGGGATAATTTCGAAACGATTCGCTAAGGTTATCGCCCATTATGACCAAAAAATCGGACGCCAGCTCAAAATCAGCGCCAGTGGAAACGCCTTCAATCACAGGCCTGTTCATGGTTTGCGCTTCATTGATGAAAATACTGGTGTCCGCCGGAATTGCAAGCATGACATCGCTATGTTTTGTCGCTTGCGCAATATCAATGATAAAACTGACTGTTGAGGTCTGATCAGGTGGAATCGTATCCGGCTGAAAAAAATCGATGCGAACACGCGATCCTGAAGAAAATTGAGAAACTGCGCCATAAACAAGAGTCGAATCACTATAATCACAAACCGCGACTCGCGAAATAACTTCTGCGGGATTTGCAATCTCCCGCCCCAATCGGTCCTTGAACTCCACCTCAAATCCTGTCAAAATCAGATTGTTGGTATGTACATCTTGTTTCGGATTAAAGAAGCTCAGGCTCAAGAGCCGAACATTTGGCTGCCCCTTTACAACGGTGTTTACAGTTCGATCAGGCAATTTTGATAGCTGTACTGTTTTCTGGTAAGTGGTCACCGGAATAACAGACGATCTTTTATCATCAAAAAACATTGCCTGCATGTTGGTGTTTTCATCCCTGGGACCAGCGCCCGCGGGAATGCGAACCTCGATGTTGGCAACTGGCTTTTCGGTGGAGGGCGCTTTAATATTCCACTCAGCAACCTCGGCGCTGGTAAGATTTACCATTAATGGCTGCTGCGTAGCATAACCATCGGGGAGAATCAATTGATAAACAACATTACCTTCGAAATTTGCCTGACCATGGTTAATCAAATACGCTTGAACAACAAACTCCTGTTCGATTGACACGATTCTATCGGTTGCTTCAAGAGGTGAGCTAATAAATGCCGTTACCTCTGCCAACGCCTTGTGAACTATCTTCAGAAAAATTCTCGCAGTATCGCTGCAAATATGAACAGTATCGTTATTCACATCTATTCCGCAGGAAATAATTTTCAACACAGCGCTGCTGATCGTATCTGCCGGACATACAATCTGCCATTGAGCCGACGATTCTCCGGACTGAATCGGATTGACATTGGGCGAAAACGAAAAATTCTCGGGCAAAATCAGCTCGGACTCAATATCTCGCACATCCTTTGAGTTAATACTAACCTGAATGTCAAGCCCCTGCTCGGTTGAGACAACCCGGTCCAGCGCCCCGGTTGGTCCCTGAATGGCGGCGGCTATTTCAACAAATCCTCCGGCAACGGTTATTATTGGAATATTAACTTTATTGTTCTTTGGATGATAATAGGCGGTGCTGTTTGTATTTTC
>DSAU01000569.1 GCA_011046315.1 bacterium | reverse complement strand
GCCATGGCATTTCTCGAAGCTGCTGTAGTCGTTTATTTAAGGGAACTTTACTACCCTGAAGGATTCTCATTCCCGCTGAAAATGATTCCGATGAAAATTTATGCTGTAGAATTGGGTCGTGAAGCTGCAACGATTATAATGTTGGCTGCTATTGGCTGGCTTTCTGCGAAAAGCTTCCTAAACCGATTTGCCAGTTTTGCAATTGCTTTTGGCGTTTGGGATATATTTTATTATTTGTTTCTAAAAATCACTTTGAATTGGCCGTCTAACATTCTGGACTGGGATTTGTTATTTCTCATACCGTTGCCTTGGGTTGGGCCATTCATCGCACCTGTGATCGTCTCAATTTTTCTTATCATGGCTGGTTTACATATCTGGCTCCGTGAGGCCCAAAAAAATCCAATCATTGCTTCTAAATGGCATTGGATACTTGAAGGTCTTGCTGGATTAATTATTATTGGGTCATTTTTGACCAATGCAAAAGCAATGATCAATCAAACTTTGCCCAGTCCTTTCCATTGGGAAATTTTTTTCATCGGTTTGTTATTAGGGATAGATGTTTTTTACCATGCAACGAAAAAGTCAAAAATACTCGGGACAGTTGCGTAGGTTGTCACTTTTTCTGGGCGCATTTAAAAGTGTGTTTTATTCGAGGTTTAAAAATGGCTACCCATTTTTTGTTTCGCATCTAATAACTGTCAGATGTTTTGCCAAATGTCCAACCTGTCTCTGGAGAGGCGAGGCAAATGAAGAAAGAGATACTGGTAAAATTATCGAATTCTATCGACAGGCAAAACAGGAAGGATTTGTTTCAACCACTTTCTGGGGTGGCGAGCCGTTATTACGAGGAGACCTGTTTGAAATTCTTGGAGTATGTCGTAATATGGGAATTGTTTGTGGATTGATTACCAATGGTTATCTGCTACCCAAATATGCGGAACAGGTTGCCGCTAATCTGGATTTTCTTATTGTATCGATTGATTTCCCTTCTGCTGAGGAACACGATCGATACAGAGGTGTAACAGGACTTTTTAACAATTCGCTGGAAGGTATACAATCAGTTAAAAAGCTAAATCCAGAATTAAAGATATTCCTGAATAGCGTTATTAGTAGTATGAATTATACGCATGTCATTACTCTCATACAATTGGCTGAAAATCTGGGTACTACGATCACATTTGAATCAGTCAACACTGGCAAGCCACAATTCCGACGAGATGAAAACGAGGATGTGATAGGTCTTCGTCTCGCTAAAGAAATGGAGCAAAAGGTTTTCCAGCAGATTTGTGCTCTGAAAAAGAGGCACAAATGTATCAATAATTCCAACAGTTATTTGAATTTATTTGCAACAGGAAATGTGAAATATCGCTGCCATGCTCCTAAAATATCCATTCGAGTTGAGCCCGATGGTAATGTAACGAATTGTCGGGATCGAAAAAATCCTATCGGCAATGTCTACAAGGAGCAATTGCATGATATTCTCACAAGCAAAAAGATGAAAATGTTACAACGATCCGCTGAAAGCTGCTGCTCCTGTGTCGATTCTGGGGTCGTCGAATCATCACTTTTTTGGGACTTGAATTTTAAAACCATGATTGATATGTTTCGATTGTTTTTAAGATAACACAAATAAATTGTTAAGAATAAATTGATAATGGAACAATTGCTAATTAATCCTAAACAAATTTCCCTGCGGTTACAAGCTTTCGTCAAACAGAAAGTTCAAAAGTATCACCGCAATGGAGTTATCCTGGGTTTAAGTGGCGGATTAGACTCCGCCGTAGTAGCGGCGCTGGCAGTGAGAAGTCTGGGCGCTGAAAACGTGCTGGCTCTGATTATGCCAGAAAGAGATAGTGATCCTTGTACGGTTTCCGATGCAAAACTCGTGGCAAGACAGTACAATATTCGGGAAAAAGTGATCAACCTGACACCAGAACTCAGAAAACTTAACGTTTATAAGCTGCAACCCCGAACTTTTCTCATTCCCCGAAGCGTTCAAAAACGTTATGTGGAAAAAAAAGAACAGGAACTTGGGCAACGATTAGGAATTTCACCTTTTTTGGCTATTCTTCGAGGAACGGATGATGTAGAGTTAAGAAGATCTGTTGCTTATTTTCGAGCCAAACACCGACTGCGCATGTGGATGCTTTATTTCTACGCCGAACTCGAAAATTTATTGGTATTAGGCACTTCAAATAAAACTGAATGGATGACAGGCTTTTTTGTTCCCTATGGTGATGGAGCCGCTGACATTATGCCGCTGCTGTCGCTTTACAAAACCCAGGTTCGAGAGTTAGCCCAATTTCTGGAAGTGCCACAAAGGATCATCGAAAAAGCTCCCAGTCCAGATTTAATACCAGGTATTACTGATGAAGGAGTTCTTGGATTAAGTTATGACAAATTAGATGAAATTCTGTTTTCTCTGGAACAAGGATTTACTCCAGAACAAGTAGCATCGCTATGTGGAATACCATTTGAGAAGGTTCAATTTATGAAGCAAATCATCACAAATTCCGAACACCTGCGGCGCATGCCCGAAATAGTTGAGGAAAATTAGAAGAACGATTCAATATATCAGAAAAGTCGATGTGCCACTTGATATAGCATATCAAGTTGTCGCAGAAGTGGAGCATTACCCTGAATTTGTTCCCAGGGTAAAAGCAGTTAAAATTCTTTCTCGAAATGATGATAGTATAGTAGCTGACATGAAATTCAGTCATAAGTTGTTAATTGTTCAGTTGCAATCACTGGCAATATTTAAT
>DSAU01000196.1 GCA_011046315.1 bacterium | reverse complement strand
TTATTATATAGTTTAAGCGCCTAACCATTGCATTAACCTGACGCAGGGGCTCTGGCGCGAATTGAATGTCCAGAGCATTCTTGGAAGTTAGGATTAAATTCTGAAGTTCATTGCGTTTAAACCCTGCGCAGGTTATGCAGATCGAACCCCGCAGTCAATGCGCGAGTTATGCGCAATCAGTTTTGGGAAAAGCAGCATTCAGCTAAGCCAGCTAAAACAGATTCACTCAAATATACCAATCAAGCCAACAACAGGCAATGTTTTTTAATACAAGAATGGTAAAACGATTCAATCAAAGCATAATTCTCCCATCGCACTTTTGGAAAAGGAATAAATTAATTTCGAAAACCAAAAGTATAACTACGGGTAATCCAGATATCGGTGGGTTTGCCCGATTTTTTTGCCGGCAGGTATCGCCCTTTTTGGGCGGCTCTTTTTGCGGCTTCAGCACAAAGTTGGCTGCCGGTGGTATTCTCCAGAACCACAACTTGCTCTACCAGCCCTTTTTCATTGATATACAGATGTAATTTGACCCTTCCCTGGATTCCTTTTTTTTGCAGCTCCTGTGAATATTCAGGGATGACTTCATAAATCGGTCGCGGCTGAAAGATAACCGGAGCGCCGGAGAGCCAGCCATCGCCGATCGGTTCGGGATACAAATTGAGATCAAGTTCGGTTTTCTCTATAGTGATGTCATCAGGAATCAGATCATCTTCACTGGGTATGGGTACCGCAGGTTTGGGCGGAGGTTTCAGCCGCGTCCCCTGTCGGGTTACCGGGATGTCTTCAATGGTCAATGTCGTAAAAACAACATCTTCTGCGCCTGGTTGGACCAAATTAAATTTTGGAAATGCCTGGAATATAAATATAATGATGAGCAGGGCAAAGATTGTCGATCTCTTGAGATTTTTTTTGTAAAGCAGCGCTGTTTGAAAATGACGCAATCCATCTCCTTCCAAACAAAAACATCAAATAATCTCAAACACATCTTGTTTAATCCAACCAACATTTCCGTCCGCCAGTCTGATTTTCGCCCACTGCCCACTGATATCTTCAACGCGAAATTTCACCCCTTCATGCAGGATAAATAACACCGTACCCTCATCAGTCGGCGCCCCCAGTACTTCGACTTTTTGAGCAAGCAGAATCGCATATTCAACCGTTTTCTGTTCATGAATGCGAACCGTCAACAGCGCTGCGAAAAGCACAAACACGATAGCCAACGGAATCACAAATCCCATCAACCATTTTTGAGCACGAATATTTCGCCAGAGAATTTTCACAATAATGAGTAGTACAACAACGAAATAGAGACTTAGAACAATCCAAGCCAGGCTCTTGATATCGATAAAATATTTAATCTGTTGAATTGTTTTGTACAACGGCGGCGTTACAATATTATCGACAGTCCGCGTATTGGCAAGTCTTAAATTGAACTCAACGTCTTCATTTTTTGGATTCAATCGGTAGGCGCGCTCATAGTTGACCAGCGCTTTGCCCAATTTTCCGATTCGATAGTAGCAATTGCCCAAATTATAGTATAACTGCCAACTTTCGTAACCATTATTGAGGATTTCCTGATATACCGCAATCGCCTCGTCGTATTTATCCTGCTGATAACGCTCACTGGCTTGATTAAACAAATACTGATTATGATCGGCGATCACATTCGACGCCAGCAACAGCAGGCACGCTATTGCGCGGATGATTATACTTTTCGACTGTTTTATAATCAAAAATCTTTTCATAAAAAGTTCAGCATATTTTCAACTTAAATCACTTTTTCCAGTGAAATGATCGCCTGTTTTGCCTCATTGAAAAATGATTTCATGTCAGCCAGCTTTGCGGTTGATGGCGCAAACCGTTGATAATCACACATTTTCAAACACGCCAAATATTGTGTAACCACATCCGGCGCGACGCTGTTCTTTTTCATCAGCTCTTCAACCTCATCAGTAATGATGCCAGCCGCGGAAATATTCAATTTATCAGCCAAAAAACCCATAAGTGAATGCGAAATTTCGGCGTAAAATTCTTTCTGAGATTGTTCTGCCATCAATTTTTTGGCGCGCGCCAGCTTCTTCATTGCCAGTTGATTGGCTTTGCGACTGCGAGCATAGGCGATATTTCCGCTCATTTTATCCTGATGACGGCGGTATCCGGCCGCCGCTCCGAGAGCTAAAATTGGCGCGATCATCAAAACAATAAAGATAAAACTTTGATAAAAATTTGAATTGATCTTATAAAATTGCACCGCTCCCTGCCTTATAAAACGGATATCTTCGCCAAAGTATTTGATATCTTCTTTGCCACGTCCTCCGACATAACTGACCAAATCGTCATCAGATTTCTCAACAGCGACCTGGATTTCTCCGGTGCGAACAGTACGGTATTGTTGGGATTGAATATCAAAATAGGAAAATTCTACCGGTTTGATAGTATGTACGCCGGCGTGCCTTGGCACTAACACATATTCAAAAAATTTGCTCCCTGAAACCCCGCTTTCATTCCGGTTGATTTTTTGCGATATCTTCGGTGGATATTGTTCAAAATCCACCGGCAGATCAACCTGCGGCGTTGGTATCATCTTGATATTACCGCTGCCGGAAATTTCAATTTTCAATGCGATCGCCTCGTTGGTTTTGACCGAGGTTTTGTCGATAAAGGAAGAAATGTCGAAATTACCCACCAGCCCGGAAAAATTCGCCGGTTTGGAATGATCCGGCAATGGCAGCACATTAACCGTCAGCGGCGCAGAACTCACCAGCTTCCTCACGCTG
>DSAU01000078.1 GCA_011046315.1 bacterium | reverse complement strand
TTCAAAACGGTGCGAAAAAAAAGAAAGTGGGGTGTTGTATGGAGATGCGTTTTATTAAGGTTTCATTTGTACTGCTGGTATGCGCCGTGATGTCTTTCCAGGTTTATGCCGCTGAAACATTTGGGTTTATGCGGATTACCAGCAATTCTCCTGAAAATGTCGCAGGACAGCTTTTTGTTACCGTAAGTGATGCGGGCAACAATGAGGTTTCTTTTCGGTTTACTAATAATGTAGGAATTGCGTCATCGATTACCGATGTTTATTTTGATAATCGGGGCGGCTTGTTGGATGAATCTGCGGACCCGGTAATGACAATTGCTTCCAGTGATGGCGCGGCATTTTCCGTGCTGGCGACCCCGGGTAGTTTACCAAGTCAGAATCCTGTGGGGTTCGATACTACCCAAGGCCTTTCGGCAGACTCCGATTCACCGGGGACTTCAGCTAATGGGGTTGATGGAGCGATTGAATGGCTGACTCTTACCCTGACATTGTCGCCTAATTTTTCCTACAATGATGTCATTAATGCATTGAATTCAACAACACATGATCTTTGGGTTGGTTTGCATGTGCAATCTATCGGCAGCACCGGAAATAGTGATGGATATGTGAATTTGCCAAGCTATGTGATTCCTGCTCCCGGAGCGGTTCTGCTGGCGGGATTGGGGACGACGATGGTCGGTGTGTTGCGCCGCAGACGTTAAGTCTGACAAGACATATGAGTAACATTTCGGCAGGGTTAATGAAAAGTCTGAATGCGGCAATTTAACCTGCATTCACGTGAGGAAGGTGATTTATGGACAAGGCCGGGTTGCACGGATGCCCGGTCTTTTTTTTGCGCATCAATAAGCCAAAACCCATCAGCTCAGCTTCGCTGCGGCGGCCGTGGCGTTGCATTGATTGCGGGTGGGTTACGTTTACGCCTAATCAAGATATTTCTTATCCAGCCTTAGAACTTAATCGGGTCGGCATTTTTGTGCTACAATAGAAAAACTTCTTGTTTTTTATGCACGGTGTTCAAAATGCAAAATCGTAAGCCGTTGAATCAATTAGGTTCCGATCCAGTTAGAAACAGTGTGTTTTTTGTCATTTAAATTTGTTTCGGATTTCGAAATTCGTATTTCGGATTGGGTTACGGCTCCTAAGCATGTATTTTCTTATTTTTACTCAAAAAACAAAAATTTTCATTCAGGTTTGTCGCAGAGGATTATTTTTATATAAGGAGTGGCGCCAAATGAAGAATGAATTTTGAAGGATGAGAATTTGGATTTTAGAGATAGCCAACGCCCTGTATCAAGGCATGAGTTGTTCTTTAAGTTGTATGGGAACTGTCAAAACCGTCTGTATGTGTTTTTGTATATGATGGTTCACAATGAGAACGACGCGGAAGACCTATTGCAGGAGACCGTAACGTCCCTGTGGGAGCGATTTGACAAATTCCGTCCGGATTCGAATTTTACTGCGTGGGCGATGACCATTGCCCGCCGAAAAGCCATTAATTTTCTCAAAAAAAACGCGCGGTCAAGGCCGCATTTAAGCGATGGTTTTTATCAGCAAATCGCTGAACTGGAAATCGAGGAAGACGATCTTTCAGAACGCGCAGAGGCCTTGAAACACTGTCTGCAGCGGCTCCGAGAAATTGACAGACGGCTTTTACTGATGCGTTATGAACGAAATATTTCGATGGTCAAGATCGCAGAGATTTTCGGTCGTTCCACCAACGGCATCTACCATACCATGTCGCGGATTCACAGTGTGCTGCAGCAATGTATTCATAGACTTTTGACAACGGGACACTCGGGATGATGGCCGATCAGGAACAACACGAATTAAGCCGTTTGATTCTGGAACTGGTTGACGGTTATATCAGCGATGAACGACTGGAACTGCTCGATCGGCGGCTCATGGAATCAAACGAGGCGATGACGTTTTATTGCGATCATATGAAAAACGCCGTATTGCTGAAACGCCGCATTCAACTGTATCTGGCCTCGTCAAGCCCCTGTCAAGATAAGCGTGTATGGAAGGCGCTGGCAATCAGTGAAAAAACCGCTCCCGGGATAACCCTCAAACGGACAAAACATCGCTCTGACAGGTTTTCGGATGTTGTGTCCGATTCCACCGCAAAGACTTCTCACATCAGCAAATTGTTTCTGTATTCCGCGATTCTTTCGACTGCAGCATTTATGCTGATTCTGGCGTATGTGAATTACTGGGCGCCGCCGGCGACTCAATCGGTTGCCACCCTGGTGGATTCGGTCGATGTGCGGTGGGCTTTGCCGAGTGAAGCATTTAATGTCGGCAGCCGTTTGAAAAATCGTTCCCATGTGCCGCGCTTGGCCGAGGGTGTCGTTAAGGTGGCATTTGATTACGGGGCGGAAGTGATTATCGAAAGCCCCGCCGAATTTGAACCGGAGTCGGCGGAAAAGATGATATTGCACTCGGGCCGTGTTTTTGCCAGGGTGCCCGGTTATGCCCGCGGTTTTACGATTCAGACGCCCTATTCGGCCGTGGTCGATTTGGGGACTGAATTCGGCGTTTACGTCGCCGCCGACCAGACCGCCGAGGTCCATATGTTCCAAGGCAAGGCGATGCTGGTCGCAGGCCCTGCGGGCGCCTCATCCCTGCATCAGGAGATCAAGGCCGGACAATCGCGAGTCGTTTTACAATCCGGGCAGATTCGTGAGATTCCGACTCGAAAAAATGCGTTTATTCGTGAAATATTTTCACAAAGCGGCCTGCTGTGGCGAGGCGAGCATATTGATCTTGCCGATGTACTTGGCGGAGGCCGT
>DSAU01000263.1 GCA_011046315.1 bacterium | reverse complement strand
ATCCGGTGGTTTGGCCTTCTCGCTATGACAAAATCCCCGCCGATGCCGTCAAATATACCTCTGAAATGGATATTTTTCCGCCAGTGGTTCATTCCGAACAGTGGCAGACTCCGGTTCCGCTACCTGGTCCAATTAATACTGCCGGTGCGGAAGATGCTCCGGTCATTACCCCGGACGGAAAAAAATTCTTCTTCTTTTTTACGCCGGATGTCGATGTTCCGCCTGAGCAGCAATTGCTGGACAGTGTAACCGGAATCTGGTGGTCGCAAAAAAATGGCGACCAATGGACAGAACCAGAGCGAATTCTGTTGTCGGAAGGATTGGCACTGGATGGGCCGATGTGCATTCAGGGAGATACACTCTGGTTTGCGTCGTTTCGTCAGGGAAATTATCGGGATGATGGCGATATTTACATTGCCCGTTATTCGGATGACAAATGGGGCAACTGGCAGAATGCGGGAGCGCAATTGAATGATCAGTTCAATATTGGCGAGTTGTACACCAGTCGCGACGGCAAAACAATAATTTTTCATCGAGCCGGCGATGACGGGTTCGGTGGCTACGATCTGTGGAGAACGGATCGGCAGAACGACTTGTGGAGCCAGCCGGTGAATTTGGGAGAAAAGATCAACACTGAACACAGCGAAAGCCATCCGTTTTATTCCTCTGCGACCAATGAACTATGGTTCACCAGCCCCAGCCGAAAAGGATACACGGGTCCGGCGCTTTTTCGGGCTATGTTGATAGACGGCAACTGGACTACGCCTGAGGAGATCATATCCAATTTTGCTGGTGATCCGGCGGTTGATGATCAGGGCAATGTCTATTTTACCCATCATTTTTTTGATCAGCAGATGAAGATGATCGAAGCGGATATTTACGTGGCTTACAAAAAGTGATTACAGAAAAAAACTCCGGGGCTATGTCATAGCGCGGCGAAGCTGCAAAATTAAACAATGAAAAACACCGAGTCTCGCTGAAAAAACCACTTGGAAAATAAAAAAATATTTCATTGAATTTCTGTGTCTTCAGTTTTTATTTAACCTGTTTAATTCATAAATCTTGCCACCAAGGCACCACGTCACGAAGAATTACAAAGTTGTGAAAGAAGCATTCATAAAAAATATTCTGAGTCGATTAATCTCCTTTGCCTGCCAAGCTTTATATTTTCATTACTTTGTGTGCCTTTGTGTCTTCGGGACTTTGTGACGTATGAATTATTCAGGTTAAATTTGTATTTGCAAAAAAAGAAGATTTAGCTGATAATACCCCATATATCCGGCTATTTTTTGGCAGGCATGATTTTATGTTTTTCTATTTTGCTGTAAAGCGTTCCTCGGCTGACCTCCAAATGCTCAGCCGAATTTTTAATATTCCAGTTGTTTAGCGCAAGAACTCTTTCAAGGATCATTTTTTCTGCAAGCTGCAAGGAATACGAAGGTAGTTCCAGAAAAATTGAGCTTCCATTTGAAGCCTGGGTGCGAAGATTTGGCGGCAGATCCTTTTCAGTCAGCACATCCCCTTTACAAAACACCACAGCCCTTTCGATGGTGTTTACTAACTCACGGACATTACCAGGCCAGTGATAAGATTGTAATATTTTCATCGCTTTTTTTGAAATTTTGGTGATGTGTTTGTTCATTTGTTCGCTAAATTTTTGAAAAAAGTGGTTCACCAGCACCGGAATGTCCTCTTTTCTTTCTGTCAGCGGAGCAATTTGAATGTTGATCACATTCAGCCGGTAGTAAAGATCCTCGCGGAAGTTACCCTCTTCGACCGCCTTTTTCAAATCGCGGTTGGTAGCAGTAATCAAGCGAATATCAACTTTAATCGTTTCATTGCCTCCAAGCCGCTCAAATTCACGAGACTCCAGTACACGCAGCAATTTCACCTGGGTGGAAATGGGGATATCGCCGATTTCGTCCAATAAAATCGTTCCTCCGTTCGCCATCTCAAAGCGACCGATGCGTTTTGTTATCGCAGAAGTAAATGCGCCTTTTTCATGTCCGAACAGTTCGCTTTCGATTATGGTTTCCGAGAGCGCGGCGCAATTTACTTTGATGTAAGGTTTTGTTTTTCTCTTGCTGGAGTAATGGAGCGCATTTGCGACCAATTCCTTTCCGGTGCCGCTGTCGCCGGTAATTAAAACAGTGGAATCGATTTGAGATACCTGTTTGATCTGTTCATATACTTTTCTGATCTGCGGACTCACTCCGATAAAATTTCGAAACCCGAACAATTCGTCCAACTGGTTTTGCAGTATCTTTTTTTCTGTTAAAACATTTTCCGATTTGATGAGCCGCTCGACCAACAGCATCAATTTTTTGAGGTCAATGGGTTTGGTGATATAATCATAAGCGCCTTTTTTCATCGCCTGAACTGCTATATCGATCGATCCATCTCCGGTGATTATAACCACAAAAGTCGTTGGGTCTTCGGTTAATATTTTTTCCATCAGTTGGATGCCATTCATTTTGGGCATATTGAAATCTAAAAACACAATAGTGGGACGATAGGTTTTGAAAAATTTAAATCCTTCCTCTCCGTTTGACGCTAAAATTACTTGCATGTTTTTTCGTGAGAATACATCCTGCATAAAATCACGGATCAGCTCTTCATCATCGACAACCAGAATCGGTTTTGAAATACTCATGTGTTTCCTTTTTTCTAAATAACAGAGGAATGTACAGGTGGTTGAGTTGTTTTGGTGCTCCTTTAATTTTTACAATTATTATGCCGTAATTGAAGACAAGTTATCCTCAATTTGAAAATACGCAAACAATAATTAGT
>DSAU01000224.1 GCA_011046315.1 bacterium | reverse complement strand
CCTATAAAAATTATAAATCGAAAATATTTTGATTTATTTCGGTTTTCCAGCTTTCGCCGCTTTTTAATTTTATTTTCCAATTGGGAAAAACGGCCGAGCTCTGGTACACACGCTCGAATCCGCCCTCGGATTGCGAAATCGTTTCGATGGGGAAACGCCACACCGTCGTATCCCGGTCAAAGTTCAATCGAATGTCAAGCTTCATCCACTCATCCTTTAATCCCATCTGCCGAACACCTTTCTCTTCGCCGCTGCTGGCAAGATTCAATGGATCCTGGCATTCGCGGTCAAAATAATAGTAACGGTCGGGTGCGTTTCCGGCAAGCAGTGCATAATTCAGCTCGACGCCAAACCAAACATCCGTAATAGTATTTCCGAGATTTTGCAATTCATAAACCACGATAATTTCATTGCTATCAGCGGTTATCCTTACCGTTTTATTAATCTGCACCCGGCTTGTTATCCCGTTTGTTTTGACCGTTCCTTCACGGAAAAATGATAGCTCGGTTGCTGGTTTCCTTTCGGAAATCTCGAACCGATAAGGCGAAGCTAAAAAATCTCCTGATTCGGTATATTCACAGTTCGCAAAATCGGTAAGCTCGGTGTCCGGCGCCAGGAAGTGGTCGATCAAAGATGTACGGCGATACCAGTCATATTTTAATTTTTTTTCTAATCCGGGTTCCTTTGTTTTCACGATATCATGGATGCTTTTTGTTCCCGAATCTGATGGATTTTTTTCCTGTTGAGCAAGCGTTGCCAGTCGTTGATGATAAGCTTCCTTTCGCCGGGTCATGGTATCCAGCAAATTCACCGCCCTGGGTTTATAATCCATTTCAAACAGAGTCCCGCCGTTGTTTGGCGAAAAACAGAGGTTTAATTTTTGGGTTTCAATAATAATTTCGTCTCTGCCATCAGCGTCGAGGTCTGTGACTTCAATATCGATCCAGCCATCCTTATAGACAGGGGCTGGTTTCATCGCCTGATCCAGAATCGCTTCCGCCCGGATCATGTTGTGATAAACCGCATATCTTAAATTATTGAGATAGAGCCCGCCAAACACACCGTGCCAATAGGGACAATTGGTCTGCCCGGCCCACAGATGATCGGTTGCTTTTTCAATTAATTTCTGATCGTAAGCCGGATTTTTTTTAGCCTGTACTATTCGTTGACTGATGCGAAGCGATTTTTTGTGCATATTATTGGATTCAGGATATTTTGCCAAAAAGTTACGCCAAAATCCGCCGCGGACAAAATTTTTATAGCGATCAAACAATTGGCTTTCCTTTAACTGATGCTCAAAATACTCATAATTCAAAATCGCATCGGACGGCAACGCCCACTCCATCATTTCACGATAAGACGCCGTTGGCAGATAAACTCTGCCCGACGGCGGCAATTTTTCAAGAGCTTCCGAAAAATGCACAATTTCAATCCAGTCCAGATTCTCCTCTAACGCTCTAAAAAAACGGTCCAACCAGCCTTGTTCATAGCAGTGTTCGTAGGTATCTGGCCAAATGCCAAATTTTTCCCCATCATCAGCGAATACGACCAGTCTCTCCTCATCGTCGCTGGCAACAGTGCGCAAATAATCAATGGTAGCCTGAGGCTCCTCAAACGGAATCGTATAGCGCAGCCGTTCGCTGATGGGGAAAATATTTATGACGTAGCCGGTTTCTTCGGTGATATAATAGCCGTAAAGATCTTTTTCCTGCAGACCGGCAGTTTTAAAATGTGAATCATCAACCACAACATATTTGGCTCCGGTCTGCGCCAGTGGTCTGGGCAATTGCGGCTCCCAAATTCGCTCAGCCAGCCATAGCCCTTTTGGGTCATAGCCGGTGTGTTTTTTAACAAATTGGTTCAATTTTTCAATCTGACCCAACTTGTCTTCATCCGGAATATTAACCAGAATCGGTTCGTAATAACCACCGCTCATCATCTCAATTTGTCCGGCAGCGACCATTTGCCGCAATTTTTCACCGAATTGCGGGTCATGTTCCAACAACCATTGAAACAACACCCCGCTGTAATGTTGAGCAATTTTAATTTTCGGATGGCGCTGCAATACATCTAAAAACGGTAAATAGGCTTTCTGATATGCAAGCTCAAATACAAAATCGAAATTTCCCACCGGCTGGTGATTATGGATACCCAGGGCTAATTTTACTTTTTTCAACTTCAGTTCCCTAACGTTTCTTCAGCTCATTTAAAGATAATACCATTAGATGCATAAAAAGTAGATCTGATAAAACCGTAACTACCCCGGCTACAGATTTCTTGCTATTTCTTCTGCCATCTCCAGAGTCGAGGAAGTACCGCCCATGTCATAGGTTCGCACCTTGCCCTGCTGAATCACTTTAGCAATTGCCGCTTCCAACCGGTTCGAGCAATCGATTTCTTCCAACCACTCGAACATTAAACGAACCGACAGCAGCATAGCAATGGGATTTACTTTGTATTGACCAGCATATTTAGGAGCAGAGCCATGAGTTGGCTCGAATACAGCGTAATTGTCGCCGATGTTGCCGCTACAGGCGAAACCGAGCCCTCCGACCAACTGGGCGCTTAGATCGGAAATGATATCGCCGTACATATTTGAAGTGACCAGCACCTGATAATCTTCCGGATTTTTAATCAGCCACATACATTGCGCGTCAATATTGGTCTCCCACAATTCGATTTCGGGAAATTGGTCGGCGATTTTTCTGGCTTCCCGCACCATCAATCCACTGGTTTCACGCACTACATTCGGTTTTTCAACGATGGTAACATTTTTCTTGCCGTGCTTTTT
>DSAU01000254.1 GCA_011046315.1 bacterium | reverse complement strand
GCTCATGCCTGCAAAATCAGAAATTCTTCCACACATGGCAGATACAAAAACGCGACTGACCCGGGAAATAGAGCTAAATATCCCACTGGTCAGTGCGGCAATGGATACAGTCACCGAGTCCGAGCTGGCCATAGCTCTTGCCAGAGAGGGGGGAATCGGCATTATCCACAAGAACATGTCGATCGACCAGCAAGCTGAAGAGGTGGATCGAGTCAAACGTTCGGAAAGCGGAATGATATTGAAACCGATAACCATGACTCCGGACCGCGATCTCGGCGCTGCTCTGGAAGTGATGCGACACTTTCGCATTTCCGGGATTCCGATTGTGGAAAACGACAGATTGGTGGGGATTTTAACCAATCGCGACATCCGGTTTGAAACCAATCTGGAATTAAAGATCGCTGATGTTATGACCAGCAAAAATCTCATTACCGTACCGGTGGGCACAACTCTGGAAACCGCCGAACAGATTTTGCAGAAAAATCGAATCGAAAAATTACCGGTCGTCGATGAAAAGGGAAAGCTTTGTGGCTTAATCACGGTCAAGGACATTCAGAAAAAATTGAATTTTCCGTTGGCGTCAAAGGATATTCATGGCAGACTTCGGGTTGGCGCCGCTGTCGGAGTGACCCAGGACAGTCAAAAGCGGGCTGCAGCGCTGCTCGAAGCCGGCGTCGACGTTCTGGTGATTGATACCGCCCATGGCCATTCCCGGGGCGTTATTGAAACCGTAAAAAAATTCAAAAAAATTTTTCCGGAGCTTCAGCTTATCGCGGGAAATATCGCCACTGCTGAAGCTACCGCAGACCTTATCGCTGCCGGCGCTGACGCTGTGAAAGTCGGCATCGGTCCCAGCGGTATCTGCACCACCCGCGTGGTAACCGGCGTCGGCGTGCCGCAGATTACAGCGATTATGACCTGTGCTGATGTTTGTTCGAAACACGATGTTCCATTAATTGCCGACGGCGGGATCAAACAAACTGGTGATATTGCCAAAGCGCTTGCCGCTGGCGCGGACTCGGTGATGATCGGCAATTTATTTGCCGGCACCCATGAAAGCCCGGGGGAAATGGTTTTTCTCGAAGGACGCAGCTATAAAGTATATCGCGGCATGGGATCTATTGAAGCGATGAGAAAAGGCAGCAGCGACCGTTATTTTCAATCGACCAAAGCGCAGAAATTTGTGCCGGAAGGTATCGAGGGCAGAGTACCGTATCGCGGACATTTGGGCGATACGACTTACCAGATGGTGGGCGGGCTGAAAGCTGCAATGGGCTATTGCGGCGCTGCCACGCTGCAACAATTCAAGCAAAACGCAAAATTTATCAAAATATCACCGGCGACAGTTCAGGAAAATCATCCCCATAGTATCATAATTACCAAAGAAGCGCCAAATTATAAATTGATGAGTCGATAACGGGATTCTCATCCCTCTGCTTGATCAGTTTTGAGGAAGTTTTCATTCGAGAAAATGAACGACAATCTCCACGATTTCCGGATAATTGCCGATGCGAACCGGCGGTCCCCAGGTGCCGGCGCCGCTGCTGATGTAGTAGTGAGTATCGCCCCGTTTTAAATATCCCCAACTTTTTTCATAAACCATTCGGGTGATCAGATTGAGCGGCCAGAGCTGCCCGTGATGGGTGTGTCCGCAAATTTGAAGATCGATCCCATTGCGTGCTGCTTCAGACAATTCAAATGGTTGATGATCCAATAAAAAACAGGGGTAGTTCCGATCGACACCCTGCATTAAACTGTCTAAAGAAGTACGCGCCTTTCCTGAAAATCGACGAATGCTCCTGTCCTCACGTCCAATGAGATAAATGCTGTCAACAATTTTAACCACGCTATCTCGCAAAACTGACACTCCGTAATTTTGCAAATAGTCGGTTGCGGCATCCACACCGCCGATATATTCATGGTTGCCGGTAACCGCGAATACGCCATATTTTGATTGAATAGTGCTGAGTGCGCTACCCAGATCTTGTTTAATCACCGGCGCCAGGTCTTCATCAACAACATCGCCGGCCAACAGTACCAGATCCGGGGACAATGAATTTATTTTACTTATGATTTGACAAAATCGCTGCTTGCCGACAATGGTTCCGAGATGAATGTCTGAAACCGCCACTACTTTCATTTTCTGAATGGCAGTCGTTTTCGGAATAACCAATTCCAATGACTGAACCCGGGGTATGAGCGCGTTGATAAGCCCCCAGCCTACTGTCATCAAAACAATCGCAATGGTAGCCAGACAAACAATCGTGGAATGATCACTGCTAAAATTAACGATTTTTCGGACCAATGGAAATATCAGAGAAAAGCCTCGTAGCAAATCAAACACAAGGCACGCCAGAAAAAGGTACAGCATGATTGCCAGCCAAAGAGCTCCCATCCAGATAAAAATATCACTTACAGCAGATAACCATATTTTTTCAACCATTCTACCCAGAGGATAGGACAACACTAAAATCGGGAACAGAATATAATAAATCATTTTCAGGGTAGGGCTGTTCATAAAACAGGATCGCCCTCTGATAAAAATGTAATAATTTATTAACGCGTAAATCAACAGGACGATAGAGAAAAAGATAATAAAATTGAAAGTCCTCATCTGCGCTCCGAATTTTATTTTCAGCAATTTTTAAAATTTGATCCAAATTTAATGAAATTGTTGTTAAAAACAAATATTTTTTTGCTAACTGATATTCGAGAAAAAGACAAACCCGATGTTTGTCCGATAGAAGATCAAGAAACGATGTACGATCTGGAATAAACGTAATAGTTCAGCACTCTTAACTAATAATGTC
>DSAU01000201.1 GCA_011046315.1 bacterium | reverse complement strand
GCAAACTCAAACTGTAAAAAAGCGCTGCTCAATCTGGGGATAGCGCCTTCTGCTTTTATCGCCCAAATATCATCATTTCCACCGCGACGTGAAACAAAATAGACCACTGAATCCACACTGCCTACCGGGAAAAAATTATGATGAATTGTCGGAAATAATTTTATCTCATGAAATATTATCGACGCCTCCTGCTTATCCGAGACAAGAAGCGAGTCCCTGCCGTATTCGGCTCTGGTTGCGCCTTCCGCGGCATTTGCGGGGTTCTCTCTCAGCTCCTCAACAACGACCTTCCAAACGCCCCCCTGATCCTCTGGTGTAATTTTTCCATCCTGATTGCTGTCAACATCATAGCGCACAAAAAATATGGCATCACCGCTCGGGCTCCACGAAGGAAATGCTTCTGGAAATGCTTGCGATGTAACCATTACTTGAGAAACGATTTGAGGATGCCTCAAGCTGTAATCCAGCGTGACATAAAAAATTTGTCCCTTCGGACCATTTTGAAAAGAGACAAAGGCCAGCTTTTTTCCGTCGGGAGACCACGTCGGGTGAATTCCGCTATGCCGGGTTACCTGGATCACGTCCCTGGTCTTTCTATCATACAAGTAAATGTTCTCATTTCCGTGTCGGTCAGCCGTGAAAGCGATATATTTGCCATTGGGCGAATAGGCTGGTGAAACATCCACGCCAAGATGGTATGTTAATTTACGAGGATCGTCAACCGGAAAAAATCCCGACCGGTTTCTTTTTATTTCAACCTCCCAAATATCGCCCAATGCATCGTCTCTATAAGAGACAAAGGCTACTTTTCGCCCGTCCGGAGACCAGGCCGGCATAATGTCGTCTGATTTATGGGTGGTTATCTGAAATGCGGTTCCTCCTTTAACTGATTTAACCCAGATATCCATATTGCCGCTACGTTTGGAAGAGAAGGCAAGCCATTTGCCGTCTGGTGATACTGCGGGATAAAGATCATTTTCCGGGTGGGTTGTCACCTGAGTATAAATCCGAGATAGATCAAAAATTTGTTCAGCAGATTTTGAAGTTGTTGGCGGCAATTCAGATTGCAAGGATAAAAAATATCTTTGTGAACAACTCAAACCAACAAGCATCAGAATCAACATTGGAACTGCAACGATCTTGAACCGACTCATAATGGCTCTCTTTTAGTGTAAATCAACTCTGGTTAACCGATAATAAAAAGATCATATATGAAAGGCATACATGATCTTTTTTAAATGAAATCAACTCTGTTAAAACATGTTTATTTTTGCACGGCTGGTTTTTGAATCCATTCCCCCTGTTCGGTTTGAATCCAACTTCCGGGAGCCACATTGTCCTGATTGAGTTTCGCAAAAATTCTGGATACGTTTTCCTCGCCGGCGTCCGCTGCCCGTTCGTTCACAACCATGATCCGGTTCATAATGATCTGACGGTAACTATTTTCATTTTCAACAATAGTGACCACCCTTTTTTCCAGCTCAGGATCAGCATCAAGTTTTTCCGGAGTGTGTATTTCTAAAAATCCGCGATTGTTTTCACCAACCACGCCCATTGCCAAAAACTCGTCTATATCGTCCTTGTTAAACTTCCTTCCGCGGACAGCCTCCAGCACCTTTTGTTTATCTGCGGACATTTTCGGTTGTTGGCCCGGACTTGCCGACCTAACCGACGCCAGTGTCCAAACATCCTCTTCGATCTGTTGATAAGTTCCAATCACCTGATTTTCCAATGCAGTTTTGTCGCCGGTAATCGATACTTCAGGCGCTTTTACACTGCAACCGATTACAACAATCCCCACCAATAGCGGCGCAATTATGAAGATTGACTTTTTATTTTTCATAACAACCAAACCTCCTCTACCGATACTTGTAGTATGAAATTTGTTAATCTGAATTTAGATCAATTTAATAAAACCATTGTTCCACCATTAAGGTTGCAGCTATTTTTTCTTCCATAAATCCAAAAAAGCGCGCAACACCCGAGAAATTGCAGAAACAAGCGTGGCAAATTCCATTATCGGTGGTTCTAACTTCTCTTGCAACACCTTTTCAAACCTGTTTAAGCGAACAATGGTTTCAGTGATTTCGCCAACGCCATGCTCGACCATGCCGATTTGTTTTTGGATCGATTGGATAATTTTTTTGAGATCATGTACGACTATCGTTAAATCATGTGATAAAGGCACGATATGCTGACGGCTGGTTTCCATTAGCCTGGCAGCCTCCGCCGCAGTTTTTCTAATTTGAACAAGCGTGATCAGCATTCCAACAACAAAGATCACCGCAAACAAAGCGATGATAGCGACGCTTATTTCTAATATCATATTTTCCTCCACCCGCGGAGTCAGGGTTTTTAAGATATTGGTTCTAAATAGCCACTAATTTCAACTGGCTTTTTCCTGTTTTCCGGAAGCCTCTTTTTTAGCAGATTTAATTTTACCCTTGGTTTCCTCGGCAACTTTTTTGCTTTGTTCGACAATTTCCTCAAGCTTTTTTTTGGCTTGTTCGTATTTCTCCTCGGCTTCTTTTTTAAGCTGTTCGGCTTTTTTCAATCCATCAACCAGCATATCACCAGAAATTTCTTTTGCCTCGGTGTACAATTTTTCCGCTTCAGACTTTAGCTCGGTGGATTTTTCTTTTAATTCTTCCCTTAATTCTTTTCCTGATTTTGGCGCGTAAAGTAATGCCAGGCCTGCGCCAACTAAACCGCCAAACACCAATCCTTTGACGAAGGCGCCAACAGAGCTGGTTTTCTCTTCACTCATGATTTGCTCCTGACTTTGATTTTATGTGTTGTTATAAATCAATATTTTATTG
>DSAU01000152.1 GCA_011046315.1 bacterium | reverse complement strand
TGCTTTTCGATCGGTACGTTTGGAAAAATTTGACAGCAGCTATTATCTCTTTTTTATACCGCTATGTCTTTCAATTTATGTAATTGCTTTTCCTTTTAATATTTCATTTATCCTGTTAGCGCTTGGCTTATTAATTTCGTTGTTTATCAGATGGACTAATTTATTCAAAACTATTAGCATTGGTTTCATTTACAGCGGAATGGTATTAGCTGCCCAGACAATTATAGTTCCATTCTTTTTCTTAATTTTTTCGCGCTATCATCGGGCGGATTGGATTGCGCCGATAATTCTTATCATGAATAAGCTAATCGGATTAGAAAGCGCCATGACTCAAAACCAGCTTTTTATCCGGGATATGGATAAGCTTTATTCGTTTATTACGAGTTGGGATCTTCTGGCACTCTATCCGCTGCTCACTATTTTTGTCGGCGGCTTACTATCGATAATTTTGTTTTCAGAAAGAACTGACAACGTCCCATCGGTTTCAAAATCATTTAAGCGGATTAAAAAGCTCGGAATGTTGATTATCATTATTTTTTGTTATATGATTTTTCGATACGTCGGAATAATGCTCACTTTTTTGAATATGAAAAATGTAAATGTCTTCTGGCGCTTAGATATCATGGTTTTAAGCATCTTACCGCTAACTTTTCTATCAGCTAAATTTATTAAATTTGATCAAATTAATCATGTTAGCCTACCTGCTCTTAATTGGAATCGTCAAGCTTGTTTGACCGTATGTCTAACAGCTATGCTTATCTTTTCAATTACCGGCTTCTTTGGATTTCATGATCCAGGCATAAGAAAAGGGGGTAGGATCTTAATCGATGAAGGTCACAGCGACTGGGAATGGACGACCAGGAAGTTCGATACCGAATGGTATGGGCAGCAATCGACCTATAATTATTATTGCCTGGCAGAATACTTGAAATGTTTTTATCAGGTCGCTCAAAAAACTGAAACGTTAACCGAAAATGTATTGAAAGATTATGACATATTACTTTTAAAAACGCCTACGGAGCCATTCTCCAACAACGAAATTGAAGCCATTAAAATATTTGTTAAAAATGGTGGTGGTCTGTTCCTGATTGGAGATCACACCAATGTTTTTGGCATCACCACCAATTTAAATCCCATTGCTACAAAGTTTGATCTCCGATTTAACTATGATGGTCAGTACGATATATCGGGCGAATTATCGGTGTATCGGCGTCCCAAAATATTGCCTCATCCTGCTGTTCAGCGGATGCCGGCTTTTTTATTCGCAACTGGCTGTACCATTGAAGCGCCTTTAAGTGCAGATCATATCATTATTGGAACTGGATTAAAATCGATTTACCTGGATTATTCACAAAAAAATTTTTTCCCCAGAAATGCTGCCCAGGAAGAGACCCTTGAGTTCGGTCTATTTTTGCAGGCAGCGGGGACAAGACTGGGTAAAGGACGCATCCTGGGCTTTACCGATAGTACCGTCTGGTCGAATTTTTATATGTTCATGCCTGGAAAACCAGGGTTATTGCTGGGCTGTATTGATTGGCTGAATCGTGAAAATAGTGTTCTAAGCCATCTCAGAATTATATTTTTAGTACTGGCATTAATAAGTCTCGCATTACTGACATTTTTAAATCTTAAAACAAGAGAAAAAGCGCTCATTCCAATATCGCTTTTTTCAGGTATGCTGGCGGTGAGTCTATCAATTTTTTTCTTTCAAAGAATAAATAAAGTATTTTATCCGCCGCCAAAAGCAATCAAAGAATTCATTCAAGTCAATTTCGATTACGAGCATACTGATTTTGAATTGCCTATTTTGCACATCACCCAGAACGCCAATCGCAGTTACAGCACTTTTTTTACCTGGCTGCAACGGTTGCAGTATGTCCCCAAAGTGTGTTACAATTTTAAAGAAGCACTAACAGACGGCGACGCTGTCGTTATTATTAAACCGAGAAAACCATTCCAGAAAGATGAAATAGCGAGCTTGATGAAATACATTGATAGCGGCGGTAAGGTATTGATAATTGTCGATCCAATGGAACAGGAAAATTTTGCAGCAAGTCAGATATTGAGTCCGTTGCAAATGGCAATAAAGACCGCTCCCTTTAAAAATTCGGCAATTTTATACCGTGACCATGAAAGCGACAGTTTGCGTTTCACCACATCCAACGCTGGAGAAGTGATTAGTGGACAAACTCTTTTATGGGCAGATACCTCGGCTCAAATGCAGCGACGAAATGAGGATAAGATTAGTCTGAATAGTCGAGCTATTCTTCATCTACCAGAGAGTGATTTTCTCGCTCCGATTGAAAATAGAGAACCATGGCTACCCAAAAGTGGCGCTGAAACAAATAAACCGGATAGCTCAAAACATACGAAAGGACCCTATTTGAAAAAAATACCGGTATTTGCCAGCCACAAGCTCGGAAAAGGTATGGTTGCCGTCCTTGCCTGTGCCGATCTTTTTACCGACGCACAAATGGGATTTGGAAGCGCCATACCAAACCAAAATATGAAAAATATTTATGAGTTTGAGTATTGGATTTTTCGGGAGTTGTTTAAGCTGGGGAATTAGATATGGGGGATTAGAAAATGGGAGCTATCAGATGTCAGCGGTAGACGTCCGTGGTTAAACAACTGACAGCTAACTACTGGCTGCAGACAACAAACAACAGATCAGGGATAAAATTATGCAATTTAGTTTAATCAAAAATCCTTATTACTTAGACTTGTTCTCTTGCTGCTGGATTGCGCCAGGGTAGCTGTCCGCATAGGAGGATAGCAAATAATAAAATAAAAAAACGGAAAAAGGAAAGACAAGCGTAAACAAAAATCCTACTGGCACGCAGG
>DSAU01000223.1 GCA_011046315.1 bacterium | reverse complement strand
TTCATAACTTTGTTCAAAGGTGATGCTGGCGGACATTGAAAGTTGCTTATCCACGCCAAAATGTCCGTTCAAATATCCGGAAAGAGTCAGGATGCCTTTGTTATGAAGCGAACCGCTCATCTTTGCTTCGCGATCGATCGCGATAACGCCGCCCTGTCCCAAAAAGGTTTTAGCGGTAATTCTCGCGGGCTTACCCATCACATAATCGCGGAAATCCAGGTAGGCCAAGCCATTCACTTCTCCGACCTTTTCGCCAGTTGTGTTGATGAAAATAGTGCCTTCTTCAATCATTTCGCGGAGCCGAGTCTCGTACTTATTCAACCGAAACTTCTTTTGTGAAAACGCCCGTTGGATATCTTCCCGTTCGATGAATTCATGCCCCGCTTTTGTCGCCCAATAATTTGACTCTACCAACAGATCACGGATTTCGGTGAAGCGGGTCGATAATTTGGTCTGATTTCCGACCAACTCAGTTCCGTATTCAACCACCCGACCAACCGCATCTGGCGTCAAATGTAGTAAATTTTCCAACTGACATTGTTTGGCAATATATCCTGCATAGTTGAGGATATTTTTAGCGGTCAGTTCCATTTCCAGACTGAAGTCTGCCTTGATTTTAAACAATTTTTTGAATTCCTCATCACCCATCAGCAAAACATTGTACATGTAATTATTCCCGATAATGATGATTTTGACATCCAGTGGGATGGGTTCAGGTTCGAGTGTTTTCACGCTGATGTGGCTGAACTCTTCGCTCAAATCCGTAATGACCAAAGAACGGTTTTTCAGCGAACGCTTTAATGCCTGCCACGCCATTGGCGATTGGAACAGTTGTGATGCTTCGATGATCAAAAACCCGCCATTGGCGCGATGCAGTGAACCTGAACGAATCATGGAAAAATCAGTTACCAGAGTTCCCATCTGGGGGATGCGATCAATTCTTCCTACGAGGTTATTGTAAGTGGGATTGGTTTCAACAATTACCGGTGCGCCGCGGGTTTTGCTGTTGTCAACGATCAAATTGACATGATAGCGGCCAAAATATCCTACCGAGTGAGATCCCGGTGATGGTGGCTGACGTTCCTCTGATTCCGGAAAAAATTTGTCCACATTATTGAGCAAATCTTCTTCCACGGATTTTAAATATTCCAACACTTCTTTATGATCACGAAATTCCTCCCGGATCCGCTCCAACGGATGTTGAACCACCGGTCCCATGAAACGACGTTGGTGTTCATCTAATTTTTTCTTGGCTTCGTATTCTAATTTTTGAATTGCCGTCAACTCTTCATTCAACTCCTCTTGCAATTTTCTGCCTTGTTGTTCCATTTTTTCTCGTTCTTTGGCAGGTAAAGCCTCTATTTGCTGCGTTGTCAGGGGTTTACCATCAGCCAGCGGAACCATAATCAAGCCGGCAGTGATTTTTTTCAAACCGAAACCCTTGTCACGAACTCGCTGCTCCAGCTTAGCCAGTCGTTCATTTTGGGCTCGTTGAGATGTATCAATAATTTCCTGCCTTTGTTTCTGATAATCTTCAGAGCGCACCACATTCGGAATATCTGTTGACAATTGCGATATGAAGCTGCTCATCATCTGAACTAACAGCTTTCCCATGCCCGCCTTTAACCGAATAGCGACCGGTTGATCCGGATGAAAAAAATTGTTAACATAACACCAATCATGAGGACAAGCCATATCTCGAGCGCATTTCTGAACCGCCTCCTTGATAGTTGATGTACGACCAGCGCCAACCGGTCCCACTGCAAAAATATTGAATCCAAAATTTTTTATGTTGACGCCAAGATCAATCGCAGCCACGGCTCGTTCCTGACCAATCACCTCTGATAATGGCTTTAATTCAGCGGTGGATTTAAATTTAAATTGTGATGGTTCACAAAAATAACGCAATCTTGATGAAGATAAATGTTTGCTACGCGCGGGCATTGGGGATACTCCTTCCGGATTTTTAGCTTGGCTCAGCTTTAAAAATATTGAGCTCTGCAAAATGGGATAATTTTTAATCAATCCTTGCCGCTCCTGCGAATTCAGGAGTCTCTTTCATATTAAACCTTATATTACAACAAGATCTTAAAATTTGAGTCAAATTTTAAATATGGCAAAGATGAGTATTACAAGCTCGTCCCGCGGTTAAGCGGGACTAATAATTTAATGAACTTAAAAGATGTGTGCATCCGCAGGCATGACAGCAAAACATGAAAATTTATTTATATTGCCAATGCCTATTAAAAATAAAGATAGGAGCCGACTGAGCTTCTATCGATGGGCTTTTTTTTGTAGCTGATTCATTGACCAATATCAATTATTTATCACTCATGCCGGAGAAATAATAGCTTTAAGAAAAAATTGGTGTTCTCATAAAGAAATCCATGTTTGTCCGCCGGCAAATCTTGTTCGCTAAAAATTGCCTCAGACGAACACTCCTCATAACAACTGCCACAGTCAATACATTTTTCAGGATTAATGTAATATTGTTCATCGCCTTCAGCAATACATTCCACCGAACAAACTTCAACACATGCGCCGCACAAAGTGCATAAATCTGTAATAACGTAAGCCACCGTGACCTCCGTAAGTTGACGACCACTCGGTTTTCAATCGAGTAATTATCGCGATCATTCGTGCAGAATGAACCACAATATCGGGCTTAATTATACAAAACTTTGACTTCAAAATCAATAAAAAATCCGGACGCAGTTAACTTAAAAATCATCTGTTAATAATTTGAAAACCATAACCGTCCACAGGGTAGAAATTAAAATATTTTAATGTACTATTTTTGATGGAGT
Source organism: bacterium (assembly GCA_011046315.1). Classification (GTDB taxonomy): domain Bacteria; phylum Zhuqueibacterota; class Zhuqueibacteria; order Thermofontimicrobiales; family Thermofontimicrobiaceae; genus Kaytiofontadaptatus. The sequence goes on along the minus strand of DSAU01000223.1, from coordinate 40 downwards.
GCATTCCCTTTATGGAATGTGGCGACGCATAAACAGGCTG
>DSAU01000475.1 GCA_011046315.1 bacterium | reverse complement strand
GTTTGGTAATAGTTCAGAACTATTAACTAATAATATGGATGACCAGTAGAAAATATCAGCTTCAAATAAAAGGATTTTCGCGATGTAGGGGACGTCCATGGACGTCCCCTACGGTCTAAATATAAAAAAAACAACCGACCATTGGGCCTCAACACGGTTCCAAACGGGCAATGGCTACTCTTCCAGCGAGCGCATTTTAAAATGATCACCGGTTTCATCAACGATGCGCCGATACCAGGATTCCGGATAGCCAGGATGAGTTACTTTGCCCAGCTCATTTTTAATATTTCCATCCAAATATTTGTAGATTAAAAATTCGCCGAGTTTGCGCCAGCGTTTCACAGTAGAGTTTCCCAAATTTACTGAATAATCAGTAAGATAATCGATAGCCAGTTGCGGCGCCTGTTTGTACAGCACCATAGCAGCTTGTTCGATTTTTGGTTGATCTGCCACAAAACGGCCTTCCAGCTCTCGTTGAACTTTTTGCACATCCTGGATCATATCGCTATAGCGAAGATAGCAATAATTGGAAACAAAATTGAATACCCAAAAAGCCGATTCCCAGCTAAAGGTATGAAAATCTCCGGTGCCAACCGCATAACTTTTTGGCACCTTTGAGATACTGCAATACATCGGAACGTAAACAGTGCTGTAAGTATCATCCACGCTGAACCAGAGCACGCCGCCAATTGGATCGGGCAGCCAGGATCGCGACTGTGAGACAAACGAAAAGCCGGTTTGCTGGGTGGAGGTGGCGCGTTCGTTGCAATATTTCACTGAATCCACTTCCCAGGTCAGCGGTCGCCAGCGATAGGGCAGGTTGAATGGACCGGCACCGATATCCTGTGTCATATCAAATTCAGAGTCCTGAAAATGATCGCGCATTAGTTCCATCACGTCGCGAACCGATAATTTTTGATCCGGTTTGATCCAGAGTGGCAAGGGTTCTGCCCCGGCAACGCCCTTCACATAATCCATGGAAAATTTTTCAAAAGGCGCCACCCGACGAAACATTGACCAGACGCGCGCTTCACAAAAACGTAACGCGCCATAGTCCAGCGGAGCATAAGCATCCGCAAAACTGAACTCTGCATCCTTGCCACTAAAATATCCCTTGTCCCGCGCCAGTTGTATCACATCTTTTTCGTAGAGACAATTTTGGGGATCGTTCAAAGGGAACTGGCGAATCCGCGCCTGATTGGCGTGAGCGCAAACATAGCCGTCCGGCACCCGACGGGCGACCCAAACAGCGCCCTTCCTGTCCGGGCCCTTGCCGATCATTTCCATAATCCACACTTCATTGGGATCGGAAATTGAGAAAGATTCTCCGGTGCTGTAATAGCCATATTCTTCCACTAAATCAGCCATAACTTTAACGGCTTCACGGGCGGATTTTGCCCGTTGAAGGGCGACGTACATCAGTGAACCGTAATCCATAATTGCGTTCGGATCACGCAGCTCTTTTCTACCGCCCCAGGTGGTCTCCCCGATGGCCAACTGATGTTCATTCATGTTGCCCACAACCGTGTACGTGTGGGGAACCTGTTTAATCTTGCCCAGATATTTGCCGGTGTCCCATTCATAAATATCCAGCAATTCTCCGGGAAGGTAATCTGCAGCCGGCGTATAATACAGTTCCCCATATAAAACATGGGAATCTGCCGCATAAGTGATCATCGTCGAACCGTCTTTTGATGCGCCCTTGGTGATTAGAAAGTTCGTACAAGCCTCAGCGCTAAAACAGCTCACCAAAAACACCGCTAAAACAATCAGTAATCGAAGGAATAAGTTTTTGTTCATAAACAACTCCTTGCTTGTTATATTTTAAATATTTAATATTCTTATACACATCACAAATCCAAGGCGCGCGGACAGGCAAAGATGATTGATTTCAACGGAAATGATTTGTTATGGGTAAATCTTAGTTTTAGACAGTCAGAAGATCCGAACTCAAGCTGAGACTTATCGGTTTTTATCGATGCCTGAGCTTTATTCTCTTTTATCGAAAAGCATTTTCTCAGCAAACACCTCCTGAAAGTCCTGTCTGTTCGACAATTCCACATATTCCGTTGATGAAATTATCTGCTCTGCCTCTTCTCGAATTCGCCTGGAAAGAAGAAACTTTTTCGCTCCCAGACTGGCTGCATTTCCAACATATTTGACACGATCCAGCGGAATGTTCGGGATCAAACCGATGCGCCAGGCATTGTATTTGTTTAAATAACTGCCAAAAGCTCCGGCGATGAGAACCTGGTCAATATCTTGGAGCGTAATACCCAGATCTTTGCACAAAATGGCGATCCCGGCGGCAATGGCGCCTTTGCCCAATTGAACTTCCCGGATGTCCCTTTGCTCGATGGCAATTTCTTTTTGTCCGTTATCTGCGCTGCCGAATATTAAAACAAATTGGGGCTGGCTGTCGTTTTTACAAATGTGCGCTTTGAGCCAATCCGGTAAAAGTTCGCTTTCAGGTGGTTCTATTTTTCCGGTTTCATTTATAATGTTCATCCGCAGCAATTCTGCCACAACATCCACCAATCCCGTTCCACAGATGCCCTTGGGTTCTGTTTCACCAAGCACATGATAATAGGACTGGGTTTCGCCAATGGAATATTTATCGATCGCGCCGTCGATGGCGCGCATTCCGTTGCTAATATGACCACCCTCAAACGCTGGTCCGGCGGCAGTGGAGCAACACAACAACCGCTCCCGCGAACCAAGTATGATTTCACCGTTGGTTCCGACATCTATTCCAAGGATGATGTGTTCACTTTTGTGAATTTCGCTGGCGAGAATAAAACCGGTGATGTCTCCGCCAACATATCCTGAAATGTTGGGTAGCGTGGTAACGCC
>DSAU01000304.1 GCA_011046315.1 bacterium | reverse complement strand
GTATCGATAAATATGATCGAAACTCGTCTGATTGCAATTACAAAGTTGCATAATATAATAATATTTTTACTGCAATGCAAGAAAAAAAATTATGAGTTCATTAGTTCGAGGAATTTTCGATTGGATTTGGTTCCGCGCATCCGGTCTAAAACAAATTCTATGGCTTCTGCCGGAGAATATTCGTTGAGCACTTTTCTTAAAATCCAAACGCGATTTAATTCCATCTCATTCATTAACAGTTCTTCTTTACGGGTGCTGGATTTGTTGATGTCGATTGACGGATAGATGCGGCGGTCTGATAAATTCCGGTCGAGGACCAGCTCCATATTACCGGTACCTTTAAACTCTTCAAAAATGACTTCATCCATCCGGCTGCCGGTATCTATGAGCGCCGTGGCAATAATAGTAAGGCTGCCTCCCTCTTCGATGTTACGCGCTGCTCCAAAAAAACGCTTGGGTTTGTGCAGGGCATTGGCATCAACGCCTCCTGATAAAATTTTTCCGCTATGTGGTACTACTGCATTGTAAGCTCTGGCAAGCCGAGTGATGCTGTCTAAAAGAATCACCACATCCTGCTTGTACTCAATCAGCCGTTTTGATTTTTCCAATATCATCTCTGATACCTGGACATGGCGCTCAGCCGGTTCATCAAAAGTTGAGCTGACAACCTCAGCGTTAACCGACCGTTCCATATCGGTGACCTCTTCAGGTCGTTCATCAATCAGCAGTACGATAAGTTTAATGTCCGGGTGATTCGATGTGATAGCGTTGGCAATCGATTGCAGCAACATAGTTTTTCCGGTTTTGGGCTGCGCCACGATTAAACCGCGTTGCCCCTTTCCGATCGGCGTTAACAAATCCATTATGCGGGTTGAAAAATTGGTAGCGCTGTATTCGAGCTTAATTCGATCCATGGGATAGAGCGGCGTGAGATTATCAAACAGAATTTTTGACTTTGCAGCTTCCGGATTTTCATAATTAACAGCCTCTACCTTTAATAGCGCGAAAAAGCGCTCATTTTCCTTGGGTGGTCTGATCTGTCCGGAAACGGTGTCTCCGGTTCGCAAGCCAAAGCGTTTGATCTGAGACGGAGAAACATAAATATCATCCGGTCCCGGAAGATAATTATAGTCTGGTGATCTCAAAAATCCATACCCATCAGGTAAAATTTCTAACACGCCGTCAGCAAAAATCAATCCCTCTTTTTTTGTCTGCTCTTCCAGAATTTTAAAAATCAGTTCCTGCTTTTTCAAACCCGTAGAGCCTGAAATTTTTAATTCCTGAGCGACTTTTGCCAATTCAGAAATTTTCATTGTTTTTAATTCTGCAATATCCATAATACTTCCTTTAAAAGTGAAACGTATAAATTTAAATTAATCAAGATTAAATTCAGCCAATTAAAAAGAAATCATTCCCCAAAACTACACACCTTCTCCAACAATAACTGACCATGATTTCCGTCAAATTCACCAAGTTGAAATGAGGTAATTAGCAGAAGCAATTCAGAAAATCAAAGGAGAAAATCAATTGTTAAATTATGTTAGCATGTTAAATTCTGTCTTCGGTTGTTGCATCAAAGAAATGAGCCTTTTCCATATTAAACACCAGATCGATCGGTTTGCCAACTGTCAGATCCTCCTCCTCGTTGATCCGGGCGACAAACTGATGCGAGCCGGTATTCAAGTAGAGAAAAAATTCATTGCCCATCGGCTCCACAACTTCGAGCATGCTTTTTGCTTTTGCCGGATTTTGAAGGTGTTGCACAAACTTTGAACCGCTAATATTTTCGGGGCGAATTCCAAAATAAACTTTCTGGTCAACATATTGGGATAACTTCTGGTGATATTGTTCCGGTATTTGTAAGCGGATATTCCCCTCATCAAAAAACAATCCATTATCTTTTTGAATGACACCAGACATAAAATTCATCGATGGGCTGCCAATAAAACCAGCGACAAACTTATTAACAGGTCCGTGATATAGGTTTAGCGGTGAATCCACCTGGTGGACAAACCCATCTTTCATGACCACAATTCGATTTCCCATAGTCATGGCTTCCATTTGATCATGGGTTACATAAATCATCGTGGTCTCTAATCGATTATGCAGTTTGGAGATTTCGGTGCGCATTTGAACGCGAAGTTTGGCATCGAGGTTGGAGAGGGGCTCATCAAACAGAAAGACTTTCGGTTTCCGAACGATGGCGCGTCCCACTGCCACGCGCTGGCGTTGCCCACCAGACAATGCCTTGGGTTTTCGATTGAGCAAAGGTTGAATCTCCAAAATCTCGGCCGCTTCCTGCACACGTTTTTCGATCTCTTTTTTAGGGTATTTTCTTAATTTTAAACCAAAAGCCATGTTTTGAAAAACAGACATGTGCGGGTACAATGCATAATTCTGGAACACCATGGCAATATCGCGGTCTTTAGGCGGAACCTGGTTGACGATTTTTTCATCAATATAAATTTTTCCATCACTAATATCCTCAAGCCCGGCAATCATTCGCAAAGTTGTCGATTTGCCGCAACCGGATGGTCCGACCAACACCATAAACTCTTTATCCTCGATGTTAATATTAACATCATTTACAGCAACCACTTCTTTATCAAATATTTTGCTAACATGCTCTAATTTTACACCCGCCATGAAGTTGCCCTCATATTTGTCAATATTGATTCCCTGTTAGCGGAGAAAATCACCGCGTCCGAAGATACAATAACCTGCGAATAAAATTTTATAGTATTACAAGTAAAGTCTTTGTTTTTTTTGCAAAAGTTTTTAGTCAGCATGTCATTGCGAGCGGAGCGAAGCAATCTTATCAAATATTTAAGAGATTGCTTCGTCGCTTCGCTCCTC
>DSAU01000495.1 GCA_011046315.1 bacterium | reverse complement strand
ATCATCAATTGAATATTACGCCGCCAAGGATTTAAAGTTGCTTTAATTTTAATTGATACCGGATTGATAATAATGAAATTTTTTGTTGACTTTCTGTAGTTTTTTTGTTAATATATATTCAACATCGGCTGCTTTTGCTTTTATGCTACTGATGACCGATCAAACAAACTATAATCGTCTCAATATCTCATATTGAACTGGCTGACTCAGGCGATTCCTCACAAAGATCAAAAGTAGTCGTTGAAAGCTCGACATCGATCAAACACGCATTCATCAACAATCGCTTTGTTGTTGTGGAGCTATAATTACGATGCACGCAAGGAGAATATTTTCTCCTGATGATTTTCGTCAGGTCAGTTTTGTAAAATTCCACGTAACAGATAAAAATCTACTATAATTATCAACCAGGCGCCGGTTCTTATATGGGTGTTAAGAACAATTTTTTTCTATCCATTATTTTTCGAATGACAACACGGCGACGTTTATCCACCGAGCCTTACACTTCAGGATTACACAGAAAAAGTTACAGCCCCGTTAAAAATTGGTCAAAATCTGACAGCTTAGTATTGGTTTGGAATGCGCGAGTTTTTTCGCTGAAATAATCGAAGCAAAATGAACTTAAGGAGGATGATAACTTCTGCATGGTTCACATTTTTATTCTCTCAGACAGTACCGGTAAAACCGCTGAACAAGCATTGCATGCTGCTTTGACTCAGTTTTCTGAAACCGAGGTGGACATTACACTTCATCGTAATATTCGAACCCAAGATCAGGTTGTGCAAATTGTGACCCAGGCAGAAAAAACCGGCGCTTTTATTATTCACACAGTAGTCTCTACCAGCTTACGAAATTTCATTAGTAAGATCGGCCGTCTGCACAATGTTGAAACTATCGATTTAATGGGACCGTTGCTGGCGCAGCTATCGCAGCAGTTTGCCAATTCACCCTCTGAAGAGCCCGGTTTGTTTCGCAAATTAAATCGCGCCTACTTTCAACGTATTGAAGCGATGGAGTTTGTTCTTCGTCACGATGACGGTCAGCGGATCCATGAATTAAATCGGGCGGAAATTGTACTGGTTGGCGTTTCACGTACTTTTAAGACACCGATCAGCATTTTCCTGGCGATGAAAGGATGGATGACCGCCAATGTGCCGATTGTCCTTGATGTACAACCGCCTCTGGAATTGCTCGAATTGCCGGCGGAACGGGTTTTCGGATTAACGACTGATGCGCGGAATCTGGCAATATTACGACGGGTGCGTCATGATTATCTCGGAGGCGCGGTTGGTAATTATGCTGAGTTTGAGCATGTTCAACAAGAACTGAACTATGCCAATACTATCTTTCAAAAGCATTCGGGCTGGTCGGTTATCAAGGTGACCAATAAGCCAATTGAAGAAATTGCATCACAGGTTCTGGCAATTCTTCGGAAAAGAAAGCCGTCTCTTTCGGAAAATGAAAAAACAGTTGACTAAAAATAGACCAAGTAACCGGATTGTTGAAGGGATACACTATGGATTTCACACTGAATGAAGAACAAAAAATGATAATTCAGGAAGCCAGGCGGTTTGCTGAAGAGCGACTGGCGCCAAAAATTGAAGAACTTGACCAAAAGGGAGAAGTAAACCTCAAAGCGTTAAAAGAGCTGGGTGAACTCGGATATCTGGGTATGACTGTACCGGAGCAATACGGAGGTGTCAACGCCGGCGTGGTGGCTTACGCCGGCGCACTGATCGAGTTGAGTAAGGTTGACGCCGGTACCGCAGTTGCAGTATCTGTGCATAACTCGCTGGTGAATGAAGGCATCCTGCTGTTTGGTTCGGAACAACAACGGCAGGCTTATCTGCCCGCGCTGACATCGGGAGAAAAGCTCGGTTGCTTTTCCCTGTCCGAAGCCAACGCCGGCAGTGACCCGGGAGCGCTGCAATTGTTCGCCAACCGAAATGGCGATGAATATATTTTAAACGGAACAAAGAATTTCACCACCAGCGGCGATATTGCCGATGTGATAATGGTTTTTGCACAAACCAATAAAGATAAAGGCGCCAAAGGGATTTCAGCGTTCTTATTGGCTAAAGACGCGGCAGGATTTTCAGTGGGCAAACACGAAAATAAAATGGGAATTCGCAGCGCAAGCTGTACCGAATTGGTCTTTGATAACTGCCGGTTGCCGGTTGAATCGCTGCTGGGCCAAGAAAACAAGGGACTAAAAATCGCTCTTACTTTATTAGATGGGGGACGCATCAGTATTGCGGCGCAGGCGGTGGGTATTGCTCAGGCTGCCTATCAGGAAGCGCTGCGCTATTCCAAGGAGCGCGTTCAATTCAAACGTCCGATTGCGCAATTTCAAGCCATTCAATTTATGCTGGCAGAGATGGCGACAGAGCTTGAGCTGGCGACGACGTTGCTGTTTAAAGTCGCCTGGCTGAAAGAATCGGGATCCAAGGATTATGTGAAAGAAGCAGCCATGTTGAAATTATACGCTTCGGAAATGTCCCACCGGGTGTGTCATAAGGCGTTGCAAATTCATGGCGGCTATGGCTACATGAAAGATTACAAAGTCGAGCGGCTTTATCGCGACCAGCGGATTACTGAAATTTATGAAGGTACCTCAGAGATACAAAAGATCGTTATTGCAAGAAAAATTCTTGAAGCATAGCGTAATGGCGATGCAGGTGAGTTTAGGTATTGTTTAATTCGATGAAAAGAGAAATTCACAATTATTAACAATAAAAGGGAAAACCCATGAATTATGAAATTCTCCAAACAGAAGAAAGCGGTGGCGTATTAATCGTCACCATCAGTCGTCCCCAGGCGCTTAATGCGCTGAACTCACAATTTTTTCAGGAAATAAATCATCTGCTGGATTCGGT
>DSAU01000305.1 GCA_011046315.1 bacterium | reverse complement strand
ACATAATAATAACTGGATTTGCTCAAATTCAACAGCTCGCACTGCCTGGCTATACTTAAATTATGATTGTTGGGTTCAATTAGTTGACGTTTCATTTCTATGCTACTGTTTATAGTTTTTTTTAAGCCAGTCAAGTTCTACTTTCATTTGACCAATTTGTTGATAAAGTTGAGCTTCTAATTGTTGCTGCCGCTTTTGAGAATGATTTCTGGACTCGAAAAACCTGACAGTGGAAAAATCTATCTCAATGGAAAATTAGCCAATGAAAATAAGGGAATTTTGATCCCTTCTTCGCAAAGGGAGATAGGATTCATTTTTCAGGATCTGGCGCTGTGGCCGCATTTTACTGTTTATGAAAATATCGCCTTTGGATTAACAGTTAAAAAGGCGGATAAAACAAAATCAAAAATATCGGAGATACTCGATTTCTTTGCTATTGACGGTCATCGAAATAAATACCCCAGCCAACTCTCGGGCGGACAGCAGCAGTTAGTCGCCATCGCCCGCAGCCTGGTTCTTAATCCTAAAATTCTGTTGATGGACGAGCCGCTTGCCAACCTGGACGTCAAACTGAAATCAAAAATACGAAATCAGATTAGACAATTAATAAACAATTTTTCAGTAACCATAATTTATGTCACCCACGATCATCACGAAGCGTTTAATCTGGCGGATGAAATCGTTGTCCTTAATAACGGAAAAATTGAAGAAACCGGCACGCCCGATGAGATTAAGAAATCGGAAAATGCTTTTGTGAAGGAGTTTATCGAAATATGAAACAGTTCAGGTTCAGCCTAACCTTATTTATCTTTTTAGCAGTTAGTTTCAATTTATACGCGCAGACTTCCTATCCAAATAAAATTAAAGCCTTTAAAATTAATTCTTCCATTCAATTGGACGGTGAACTTTCAGAACCGTGCTGGCAGGAAGCCGTTAAAATTTCCAATTTTAGCCAAAGAGAATTGCAGGAAGGCGAGCCTGTTACCGAACGAACCGAAGCAGCAATTGTTTTCACTAAGGAATCTCTGTTCATTGGACTTTGGTGTTACGATTTGGAAGCCGATAAACTGGTCGCCAAAGAAATGGCGCGGGATTTTGCATACTGGCGCGACGATAATTTTGAAATTATCATCGACACGTATCACGATAAACGCAACGGCTATCTTTTTATTACCAATCCGAACGGCGCCAGACGGGACGCTCTGGTAACCGATGAAGGCAGGGGCGTTAACGAAGACTGGAACGGCGTTTGGGATGTGGCTGTTCAGGTAACGGAGAAAGGCTGGTTTGCCGAGATAGAAATTCCGTTCAGCACTCTAAAATTTTCCGACCAGCGCCAGCAAATATGGGGAATAAATTTTGAGCGCAACATCCGTCGTAAAAACGAACAGGTCTTGTGGCAGGGATGGTCGCGTGATTATGAACTGGAGATGGTTTCTCATGCGGGAACGCTTGTCGGCATCGAAGGAATATCAGGTAGTCATCTACTGGAAGTTAAACCGTATGTGGCAGGCAGCATTCAAAAAATAAATGATGATCCATTTGATAGGGTGGCAAGGATTGGCGGCGATATAAATTATTTAATCACGTCAAATATAAAACTAAATCTTACGCTGCATCCCGACTTTGCGCAAATAGAATCGGACCGCGCGCAGATTAATTTAACAAGGTTTTCGCTTTACTATCCTGAGAAACGGGAATTCTTTCTGGAAGGAAAAAACGCATTTGAATTTGGTTTGGGCAGCGCAGGGGAAGTGTTTTACAGTCGCAGAATTGGTATAAAAGAGCGGGAAGAAATACCTATTATCGGCGGCGTCAGGTTGTTGGGCAAAGAATCGGGAACTGAAGTAGGCGCCCTTGCCATGCAGACAGCGGCAAAAGGTTCAGAGAAATCCACCAATTATTCGGTTTTACGAGTTAAAAAAGATATTTTGGGGCAATCAAACATTGGTCTGATAGCGACTTCAAAAAAGTCTGCCGATACGTCAAACTATGTTTATGGGGCGGATTTTAACTATGCGTCTTCAAAATTTTTCGGGGATAAAAATATCCGCTTTGGTTCCGCTGTTGCAATATCGCAATCCGAACAAAAATCGTTAAATAATAAAAATCTTGGTTATCGCATCTATCTCAGCATGCCCAATGATTTTTTTGAATATGATCTGTCTTATTATGTCGTTCAGAACAATTTTAATCCCGAAATCGGATACTTACGCAGGAAAAATTATAAACATCTTTACACTGAACTTCAGTTTAATCCCCGTCCGTCCTTTATTCCCTGGATACGGCAGATGGAAATCAAACCGCTGGATATAGACTATTACTGGTCTGATGATACCAATAAACTTGAATCATTCTTTGCGGAATTTCGACCTTTGGGTTTTGGCACCAAAAGCGGCGAATGGCTTGAATATAATATTATGCGCTTTTACGATCGCCTGGACGAACCGTTTGAAATTCATGACAATGTGAGCATTCCTGTCGGAGACTATTGGTATACGCGGCACGAAATCCAGTTCAGCACATTTAGCGGCAGGAAGTTTTCTGTTGGGGGCGACGCCAGTATCGGCGGTTATTACACAGGGGACAGAATACAGAGCGATATTTTCTTAAGATTTAATGTAAACAAGCACATGAATCTGAGTTTCGATTATGAATGGAATAAACTGAAATTTGAATCACGAAGTTTTGAAACGCATGAGACCGGCGGCATGATTGGTTATGCTTTTAATCCGAAATTATATTCCAGTGTATATGGTCAATGGAATAATGAAGACAAGGAAATTTTGTTGAATATCAGAGTAAACTGGATTCCGAAAGTCGGCAGCGATTTTTATTTTGCTGTTAACCAGATTATAGATACAAAACAGGCAAATTGGAAATTCACAGATACCGTTGTCCTTTCTAAGTT
>DSAU01000586.1 GCA_011046315.1 bacterium | reverse complement strand
GTGCAAATTAATATTTAAAAGTTCTATTATTGAGATTCCAGCATTCCGCTTCGCTCCAGCCGGAATGACAGGTGAACTATTACGAACTTTTTTATCTTTTGAAGAGGGTTAAAAATTGTCAATAATAGATCGCAGCAGCGTTTAAACAGGCTTCAAAAAAACAGTGTTTTGAAAGGAAAATTTCGATCAATTTGTCATCGGCTGCGGTTGAGTTAGTGGCTTGGATCTTAATCATGAATGAATGGTTAACAATGTCTTATAATTAAAATATTTTGGGAGGATATTATGCAACTAAGCCGATTTTTTAAAACCATTAGTACGATTGCTCTTTTAGTCAGTCAATCATTGGTCATCTATGCCGCAGAAGTCTATCTTGTTTTGGGATCGGACACCGCTATCTGGCAAGGGATGAATGTCCGGCAGCATGACTGCTATTATAATATTGATCTCTATGTAAACCCAGCCGCCAATACCTATCAGGTGATGGATCCGATGTTTCGGGCACAATTTAAAGACTCTTATGGCACTCCTTTGAAAATGACCTGGTGGATGATGGCGGGAAATATCTTCCGCTATGCGCGCAATAACAACGTCCCCATTCCCAATATCATGACGCTATATCTGATGAAAAAATATCACGGAGACAATATTGCGGTCATCGGTGATGAGCTTTCTCTGCATTACCATACTTTTTTCTGGTCGGATTATGATGGTGATGGTATGTATTATTGGAATCAATCGCTCACGTTCATGGAATGTTTTGATGACTTCAATTATACGCTGGCACAATTCTTATTGGATGAACAGTTATTTCCGGTTTCGTTCAGAAGCGGATGGCATTATATGGACAATGACTGGCAGAATTATCTGGACGAAAGGGTGTTGCCATATAGTATGCACAATGCTTATCCGAGCAAACGCACCGATCTTACCGAGCCGCTGGATAATACCTATGATTGGTCAATGGCGCCGGCTGAATTTGTGCCTTACAATCCCTCGCCGGAAAATTATCAAATTCCCGGCGATGGTCCGGGTTGGAATGTGCGCAGCGCCCATTTTAACCGGACACGCTATGCGAATTTAATGGACTCGGTGTTTATCGCCGCCAATAACGGCAAAGACCAGGTCGCTTGTTTTTGGGGACATCTGCCTGAAACCGACTTTTTAACCAACATTGAAATTCTTGATAGCCTCGCTCAAAAGATGTCCACCCGTTATCCGGACGTAAAATTTCGCTACTGCACAGCCATCGAAGCCATGCAGCGTTGGCGGCAAAGCAATGACGATCAAGCTCCGAATTTAATTATCAATGAAGAAGAGGTTGGCGATAAAGTCCGGTTCCGGATTCAAACCGATGAACCGATTTTTCAAACCCAACCGTTTGTAGCGGTGAAGGATATCTACGAGCAGTATTATGTTGCCGAGTGCGTAGCTATCGGGACCAATGAATGGCGAACAACAGATTTGTTTACCAAAGCGCACCTTGCCAAAGTTGGTGTTGCGGTATGCGACACGATGGGAAATCAGTCGCTGGAATTTATCAATTATTTGCCAAATGATGTTTTTATCGATAATTTGGATGACGGCTATCAGGAAATATCCGGCGAATGGACAACAATGGCAGCTAATGCCTGGGGCGTGGATTCCAGAATTTGTCAGTTAGCCCAGCAGGATTCAGCTAAAGTGCGCTGGAGCGCTGTCATTGAACAATCCACTTATTACAATGTTTTCATCCAGGTGCCTGAAATTCAAAACCCGGCAGAAAATATTTTGTTTTCGTTCTATCAAAATGATCAGCTCGCGGATACGATCAGGTTTTCCTCGCCACTACCGTCGATGGAATGGATTTATCTGCGCACGTTGAATTTACAACAATTCGACCAAATTGCTGTGGAGATGTCGGCTCAAGGAGCGAAGCAACCAGGCAAAACCATCGCCGCTGATGTGGTGAAAATTTCAGCTTTGGTGAAACAACGCGCTATTTACATTCACGAAAAATTCATCGATTTGGGACCGGTTAGCGTTGAGGATACAATATCGTATACCTTGCAAATTATGAATCAGGGAATTGAAGAGCTGCGGATATATGGAATTGCATCAGGTAGTCAGAATGTGAGTTCGGCAATGGAATTTCCGGTTACAGCGCCACCAATGGGCGCGATTGATGTACCACTGATTTTCTATGCTTCAACAATCGGCTCTGTTTTGGACACGCTGACAGTTTCCAGTGACGACCCATTGACGCCTACCGTGAAAATTCCGATACATGCGGATGTGCAAAATTATTTTAGAATTATCGATAATGAGGATTCACTTTTATATGAAGAGTTCGGACAGTGGCATTATAGTGTGGCATGGGCCTGGGGGACGACCAGCAGATACGCCTGGTTGAACGCAACTCCAAAAGCATACGCGCGCTTTAACGTTCGCCTTGCAAAAAGTGGCTATTATGAAATTTTTGAGATTGTGCCTAAAACTGAAAATGCCTCAAATTATGCCCTTTATGAAATCACTATCGATCATGTTGTCAGTGATTCGATTTATATTGACCAGAATCAGGGCAGCGGACAGTGGGTTTCCTTGGGACGCCATTATATTCCGGCAGATGTGGATTTGTCAGTTAGAGTCGTTGATACCGGCCAGAGCACCGCAGGCCATGTATTGCGAGCGGATGCGATAAAAATTGCACTGATTGAGGAGTCAACCATCGTCGATGATTTAATGGAGCAGCGCATACCAACTCGCTTCGCGTTACAGCAAAACTTCCCCAACCCGTTCAACCCCGACACCGAAATCCGCTACCAGCTACCTGAAACGACGCCGGTCAAACTGGAAATCTACAACCTGCTGGGACAGAAAATCCGCACCCTGATCGATGCACAACAACCAGCCGGCTCACACACGATCCGCTGGGAC
>DSAU01000176.1 GCA_011046315.1 bacterium | reverse complement strand
TTTAAAATCCTGATCACTAAATTTCACTGCCGGATATTGATTCAATTTCGTTTTGAAAATATTTTTAATCTCTTCTAATCGTTCTTCGGTTTTCGCCTCAAATCGCAGCACCAAAACTGGCTGTGTATTGGACGCCCGAACCAATCCCCAACCATCGCCAAATTGCACCCTGGCGCCGTCAATATCGATGACATCCTGCTCTTGCTTGAATTCATCCACCAGCTTAGCAACCACATCAAACTTGGCTTCATCAGCGCATTCGATACGAATTTCAGGGGTGCTGATAAAATAGGGGATTTCGTCAATCAACTGGGAAAGCTTATTGCCAGTCTCATCAAGAATCCGTAACAAGCGACCCGAAGCATAAATAGCGTCATCAAATCCGAAATATTCGTCTTTAAAAAAGATATGCCCGGACATTTCACCGGCAAACGGCGAATTTTCCTGCTTCATTTTTGCCTTCAATAATGCGTGTCCGGTTTTCCACATCAGCGGATTTCCGCCATACTGCTCGATATATTCGGGAAGTGCCTGCGAACATTTAACATCAAACACAATTGTTGATTGCGGCATTCTTTTCAGGACGTCGCGGCTGAACAGTGCAATCAAACGATCAGCATAAATTATGCGCCCCCTGTCGTCAATCACGCCGATCCTATCGGCATCCCCGTCATAGCCGATGCCAAGATCTGCCTGATGTTCCAAAACCAACTTCTGCAAATCGACCACATATTTGGGCACTGTCGGGTCAGGCAGATGATTGGGAAAATTGCCATCAAGCTCGCAGTACAACCGGATGACTTCACAGCCCAAATCTTCCCAGAGTTGGGGCGCAATTTCTCCGGCAGTACCATTGCCGGCGTCGATTACGATTTTCAGTTTCCGGTTGAGTTTTATCTTTGATTTGATGGTTCGAACATATTCATCCACAATATCTTTGTCAACAACAGTCCCCTGTCCTTTTATAAACTCACCATGCTCGATAATTTGTTTCAACTGCTGAATTTGCTCACCGTAAACCGAATCAATGCCTTTGCACATTTTCAAACCATTGAATTCAATCGGATTGTGGCTGCCGGTTACCATGATACCGCCATCAGCATTCAATTGAACAATGGAAAAATAAAGCACTGGCGTCGGTACCAGCCCAATATTAATAACATCAGCGCCGGTGGAAATAATTCCTTTGATCAACGCAGCTTGTATTCTTTCAGAAGACAACCGAACATCCCTGCCGACAACAAATTTCCGGAGACCGTTATTACCAAGATAGGTCGCGTATGACTTGCCGATCGCTTCGACCATATTGTCGGTTAAATCTTTTTCAGCGATTCCGCGGATGTCATATTCGCGAAATATATTCGGGTTCACTTTCATAAGCGCTGTTTCCTCCTGTTAGTCATATTTTTTTTTCGGCGATTAAAACTCTGGGCAAACCGTTCAGATCATTAATGATCTCAATGTTGTGTAACCATTGGTTACCACTGAAAATTTTTGCAACAGCATCGGCTTGCGTCGCTGCGATCTCCACTGCTACCAGGCCGATTCCCATTAATAATCTTTGAGCGGATGATGCAATTCTATGATAAAATTTTAAGCCGTCTTCTCCGGCATACAATGCTGTTCCGGGTTCATAGTTGCGTACTTCCGGCGGTAAGTCCGGATATTCCTTTTTGCTGATATATGGTGGATTAGAAACAATACAATCAAACTGCGGAAAAGAATCGCCGATATTTTTAAAAATATCCATCTCTAAAAATTCGATCCGTTCGGATAAATTATGGTGTTCCGCATTCTGTCGTGCAATTTTCAAAGCAGCACAGTTAATATCAATCGACGTGATCAAAGCGTTTGCTAGATTCTTTGCCAAGGCAATGGGAATATTCCCGGAACCCGCGCCGATATCGATTACCTTAATTTGATCGCGATCGTTGAACTTTGAGCGGCAAATAGTGATAACGGTTTCAACCAGCAATTCTGTTTCCGGGCGCGGGATTAACGTGTCCGGCGTCACCTTCAGTTTAATTGAATAAAATTCAGCCTCGCCTAAAATATATTGCAATGGTTCGTTGCTGGCGCGCCGCTTAAGTAGTTGGCGCAGCCGGGCTACTTCAAGTGGTTGCAGCGGTTTTTCGAAATTCAAATAAAGCTGAACCCGATCCATTGATAACACATGTCCCAGCAGCCGCTCCGCATTTAATCTGGCGTCCTCGATGCCCTTTTGCTGCAGATATTGGGTCGTTAATTTCAGCAGATCAATCAATCTGTGGGATTGCAACGTCATGGCTAATCAGGTTTCCATCAGTTTCAATTTCTGCGCACGATCGGCAATCTGCATCTGTTCGATCAATTCGTCCAGCTCACCTTCTAAAATTTTGTCCAGTTTGTACAGTGTCAGGTTGATTCGATGATCAGTCACCCTGTTTTGCGGAAAATTGAACGTCCTGATCTTGGCGCTGCGATCGCCGGTGCTGACCATTGATCGCCGTTCCGCTGATAATTTGGCATGTTCCTCGGCTTTCGCTCTGTCGTAGAGACGCGCCCGCAACACCTTTATCGCCTTTGCCCGGTTCTTGTGTTGAGATTTTTCATCCTGACAGGTAACAACCATTCCTGTGGGCAAGTGGGTTACCCGCACCGCCGAGTCGGTTGTGTTGACGCTCTGACCACCAGGTCCTGAAGACCGGTAAACATCAATCTTCAGATCGTTGGGATCGATACCAACTTCGACTTCTTCGACTTCCGGCAACACCACTACCGACGCCGCAGAAGTGTGGATTCGGCCACTGGCTTCGGTTTCCGGAACGCGCTGAACCCGATGCACACCACCCTCGTATTTGAGCTTGCCATAAGTATCGGTTCCGCTGAGCAAAAACGATATTTCTTTGAATCCGCCTCTTTCCTGCGGGTGTGAGTTG
>DSAU01000172.1 GCA_011046315.1 bacterium | reverse complement strand
GTGATTAATGGGGTAAAGACAAAAAAAATCAAAAAAAAAGCCCGATCACAAAACGGATCGGACTTTATTAACGCGTCTATCATTAAAAATATCAAGTATTTCTCTTCCAACCGGGATGGGTAATTTTATGAAATTTTATTTTATAGTTAAGCGAGCGGGGCGAGATCCCCAGCAATTTTGCGGCATCCTTTTGCACCCATTTGCTAACCTCGAGCGCCTGATAGATTGATTCCCGCTCCAGCTCTTCAAGTTTAAGAGTATTAAATGCAATCCCACCGCCAGAATTTTTTCTCCGATCTCTGCCTCCGGCAGCAAAATAATCTTTTCCAGAAAAAGCCAATTCATCGCAACCGATCATTTCACCCTCATCCACAACAATCAAAGCCGCTCGCTCGACCATGTTCTTAAGCTCGCGAATGTTTCCCGGCCAATAATGGTTTTTTAACAAACCTATTGCATCTTCGGTGAATCCTCGAACACTCTTGCGCAATTCACTGCTATATTTTCTTCTGAAAAATTCTGCTATCAGGGGGATGTCTTCTTTTCTTTCTCTCAGCGGTGGAACATCGATTGTGACAACATTCAATCGATAGAAGAGGTCTGAACGGAAGTTGTTTTTTTCGATTTCTCGCCAAAGGTCTTTGTTTGTAGCCGTAACAATTCGAGCATCCACCTGAATCGTTTTATTTCCGCCGATCCTTGTAAATTCCTGATCCTGAAGGACTCGCAAAATTTTTGCCTGAGTGAAAAGGTTCATATCGCCAATTTCATCGAGAAAGAGTGTGCCTTCATGCGCCTGTTCAAACTTTCCGATACGTGTTTGGTAGGCGCCGGTAAAAGAACCTTTTTCGTGACCAAACAATTCACTTTCTAACAAGCTTTCTGGCAATGCAGCACAATTTACTTTGATGTAAGGCTTATTGTGCCTCAAGCTAATAAATTGAATCAAGCCGGCAATTAATTCTTTTCCTGTCCCTGTCTCTCCCTGGATCAAAATACTGGCGTTGCTCTTGGCGACCTTCTTGATTAACTTTAATATTTCTTTGATTTTTGGACTCCGGCTCACCAGCGGGTAATAATAGTCAAAGCCAAAATTTTTACCCCAATTACGCGATGTCTTTTCCGGAGTCTCCAGACTGGGCGCTACCCAGCTTAAATCGAGTTCCTCTGCAAAATTATTCATAGTTGCCCTGTAATCCCTTTTTATGTGCCATCTGCCAAAATAAAGTACAACCCCAACCAAGCTTATGATGAAAACCTCATGCTGCCGTGCTTAACAAACTTCGTTGGGGTTGTGAAGATAGATGTCTAGCAAAAGATGCATGCCCCAAAAAGCTTACTGGCTTAAGGAACTTAGTGCTGACAGGAAGAAAAATTGTTTGGCTTGGTTTTTACAAATATTATGCCAAAAAGGGAGGCATGTAGTTTAATTAAGGTGGTGTTTTAGCCGGGACAAATAATTTGTTATTATTAACTATCTTTAATAAAGTTAAACAACTCCTAATCAAATAACCTATTTTTAACAAAACAACTAAACCATGTTTAAAAGCCAAATTTCTAAAAAGTAGTTGAACGATAGTCGGTCATCTGTGGACAATATTTATTCACCCAGGATATTTTTAAACTCTGCCGCTTCTAATAGCACTTTTTAACTGGGAAATGGTATATATTTTCCAATCTGCAATTATCTTTTGTCGATACAAACTTCTTGCAACGGATGAAATTCGCGGGAACTCCAGATGAACCTCGGTTAAAAGGTCCTGGTTGCTTAGTATGCTATCTCGAGTGCCATCAAAAATGATGGTTCCTTCTGATAATACAAGCACCCTTTGCGCCAGTTGTAACACCAAATCCATGTTATGACTGACAAACAGAATGGTTACACCTTCGCGGTTTAGTTTTTCCAGCATATTAATTACTAATTTCTTCCCGGTTGGGTCTAATCCGGCTGTCGGTTCATCAAGGATTAACATGTCAGGCGCCATTGCTAACACACCAGCAATGGCGACTCGCCGTTTCTCGCCTTCACTTAAGTCATGCGGGGAACGGGCTGCGATTATGTCAACATTAAGCCCCACCAGCCGCAGCGCTTGTTCCACTCGCTGTTCGACTTCACCGTGTTTCAGCTTGAGCGCCCGCGGACCAAACGCCACATCATCGAACACTGAACCCTCAAAGAGTTGGCTTTCAGGAAATTGAAATACCAATCCGATTTTTTTTCTCAGAGCTGCCAAAGGATAAGCTTTCTGCCAAATATCTCTATCATCGATATAAATCTTTCCGCTTGTGGGTTTTAACAAGCCGGTAAAATGTTGCAATAAGGTGGTTTTCCCCGATCCGGTTGGACCAATTAAAGCAACAAACTCTCCCCGACTGATTTCTAAGCTAATATCTTTAAGAATTTCTTTTTGATAGGGTAAATTTTGTAGATAGTGATAACAAATCTTCTCGAACTTAATTTTCATGATCAAACTCTTCCAATTGCAGCTTTGCATAATTATCTGTCATCCCGGCGATGTGGTCCGCAACAATTCTTATAAAGGGTTGGGACTGGCTCAACCGTTTGCCTTGCCAATTTATTTTTTCAACTCCAGTTTCCTGCGATATTCTTTTCTGAATATATGGTGGCAATTTTTGAGGTGCGATAAGATAATTTTTAAACAATTTCCTAATAATATTTTTATTAATGTGATTTACGTCGTTACCCGCACACTTAAAAATAATTTGATGATAAATAAAATCATTCAATTCAGATTGAAGGGGGTTCATTTGAGCACTGAAGTTGATTATTTCCTCATCAAAGAAACTGAGTCTTTTCTTACGTTTGAAAAACTCTGCCATGGTTATTAATGAGTTCTGTAAAACATCATCCATCAAAAAATTAATCAAGCCATTAATCATTCGATTGCGATATTTGT
>DSAU01000286.1 GCA_011046315.1 bacterium | reverse complement strand
CTGAAGAAGATGACGCCTGCGCGGTTATTTTCAAAGTTCGGGATGGTCGGATTATCGGCAGACAACATCATTATCTCAGCGGTGTTGAGGGGGAGCCGCTGCAAAGGGTGATCGCCCATTTGCTGGTGCGTTATTATCAGTTTGCTGATTTCATCCCCGGGGAAATTTATGTGCCAGAGCTTTTGGAAGACGGCGCCAATATTGAACAGTGGCTCGGCTTGCGTTCTGATTCACGGATCAAATTGTTGGTTCCTCAACGGGGCGAAAAAGCCAAACTCATGCGAATGGCGCTGCAAAATGCCAAACTGCTGTTACAGGAATTAAAATTGCAGCGGATGAAAGACAAGGATTATGCGCCGCATAGCCTGAAAGCGTTGCAACGTGATTTGCATTTGGCAGAACTTCCCAGGCGTATTGAAGCCTTTGACATTTCAAATATTTCCGGAACCGATGCGGTGGCTTCCATGGTGACGTTCATCAATGGTCAGCCGGTAAAAAATCAGTATCGGCGATTTAAAATTCGGCTGAAATCCAGTCCGGATGATTTTGCCATGATGAGCGAAGTTATCGAACGCCGCTATTCGCGGTTGATTAACGAAAATCAACCGTTTCCGGATCTGATCATGGTCGATGGCGGTAAGGGGCAGCTCTCCGCAGCAACCCGGGTTTTTGAAAAGCTGCAAATTCAAAATCAACCGGTCATTGCGCTAGCAAAGCGACTGGATGAAATATTTATGCCGGGAATTTCTGATCCCCAGAATATCCCACGAACTTCATCAGGACTGCGTTTATTGCAGCGAATTCGAGACGAGTCGCACCGGTTTGCTATTGAGTATCACCGTAAGTTACGCCAGCGAAGAGCCACTTACTCGGAACTGAACCAAATTGAAGGCGTTGGTGAACAGCGCAAGAAGCATCTCATCCGCCATTTTGGTTCACTGAAAAATTTGAAAAACGCCTCAGTCGAAGAAATCGCACAGGTGAAAGGGATTCCGGCTAAACTGGCTCAAGCGATTTGGAAATATTTTCATACATGATGGCTGCACCGATGCCGGATAGGGATTAATTTCACCATGATGAACCATGGTGATAGTTCAAAAAAAATTAACTATCACTACTTCCCACCATGACGGGATTGTGGTGAAACATTCCAGGATACCTATTTTAATTGCTTTAGCGGTTTACCCTGCGATCGGTTACGTATTTTTATTTAACAATATTTTAATAATAAATGGTTTGACAATTTAATAAAAAATTGCTATAATGATGCAGTTTTATCCTGGATTATTTCCTGTTTGCAATTAGCTTTGAATTTTCAGCAAATGCGATTAATGAAAGGGTGGCGCAATGAAAACTTATTATCAATTTTGGTTTCATTTCTCATTAGTGATTCTTGCTCTATTTTTCATCATTTCCTGCAGTGGTACCCGCCACGGAGAAAAATTATCAGTTGAAGCGACCATTGAAAATCAAATTCCAATTCTCATCGAAAATGTCAGAAAATCCCCTGAAAATCCGCAAGCCCATTATCAACTGGCAAAAACCTATTTTGATGTTGATAGTATGCAACAGGCATTGGCTGCTGTTAACAAATCCCTGGAATTGAACGGAAAATCAAATCGGGCAAGGCTGTTGCGCGGGGATATTTTTTTAGAGCAACAAATGCTGAAACAAGCTTACCAGGATTATGTTGATGTATTAACCAGTGAAACCGGCGATGAATTTGTAGAATCGATCAGGACCCGGTTCGGCAGGCCTTTCCCGATATATTTATTGACCAGTGGAGATTTTAACAATGCGTTCCCTTATTTCAGCCCGGATGGGAAAAGAATCGCTTTTCAGTCAGACAGAGACGGCAACTGGGAAATTTATCTGATGGATGTGGACGGCACGCAACAGGTCCGATTGACCAACAATCAAGCCCATGATGAAATGCCAGTATTTGGCGTCCGAAGCAATATTATCGCTTTTTCTTCCACCCGCGACGACACTTCCAATCGGTCTCGTATCAATAAAGCGCGCAACATTTTTTTAATGGATCTTTTAACCGGTAATGTTGCGCGTGTTGTAGAGCATGTTGCTGACGATTGGTTCCCGGCGTTGACAGACCGTGGACAGAAAATTGCCTTTGTCTCTGAGCGGGATGATGAGCGTGATGTGCCTTTTCAGGAAAAGTTAAGTGATATTTATTTAAAAGATCTGCAATCTTCAAAGCTGCTGAGATTGACACAAAACCAGGCTGATGACGGATCGCCATCGTTTTCATCTGATGGCAAATGGATCCTGTTTGCTTCCAATCTTGATGGCAATTTTCAGATCTATCGCATGAACAGTCAAGGACAGGATGTGCACAAACTTACCCACGGAAATTTCGATTGCGGCGCTCCGCATTTTTCTCATGACGGAAAAGTGATCACTTTTTTTGCCGACAAATACGGAAATTTTGACATCTTTATGATGGGAGATCAGGGGGAAAATGTCATCCGTTTGACCAACAACATGGCGCAAGACGCCTATCCGCGTTTTTCATCGGATAAGCGAAAAATCGTCTTTCACTCAAACCGTACCGGAAAATATCAGCTTTACTGGATCGATTTGATGAATCCGCTGAACCATGATGATCTGACAACCGCGCTGCAAAATGAAATCGATGCGCTGCAGGACTCTGAAACCAGAATTAAAGACTGAACCAAAATATCTAACCTGTTTAATTCTTAAATCTTGCCACCAAGGCACCAAGTCACGAATCCCGCCGCGGCGGGAACAAAGTTGTGAAAGATGCATTCATAAAAAATATTCTGAGTCGATTAATCTCCTTTGGTAACCGATCACGGGGTTATTAAGAAGCCGTTAAAACGGCTTTGGATATGTTTCGTTAATGCTGTAACCACCATGATGAATCATGGTGTTAGTTCAAAGAG
>DSAU01000283.1 GCA_011046315.1 bacterium | reverse complement strand
GTTCACCTGTCATTCCGGCTGGAGCGAAGCGGAATGCCGGAATCTCAATAATAGAACTTTTAAATATTAATTTGCACATATATTCAGGAGATTCCGGCTAAAAACATGCCGGAATGACATTATCAGTTAAGAGTGCTGAACTATTACGATTTTTTTTACCAAATTGATCAGAGACTGGTAAAAATCATGCCAGTAATCACAAGCATTGGTCAATTATTTTTCAAAGGGATCTTTTTCGAATCATAATGTCGGTATTTAAGTTGTGTGATCATTTGCCCATAAATTAACATTGCGTCAATCACCGCTGTTGCTTGTTTTTTATTATCGTTGGTATCGGTTCTTTATATTACCAGTGTTGGGTAAATTTATCAAAAATTGCATTCTATTGGTCGGTACTAATCAGACATTATCATTTTCCAAACTCAACGCAGGCAGTTTCAAACAGCATCGACGCCATTTATTTCGTGTAAAACTTCAGTTTGCAATTGTTGTCTCTAAATTGAACAGCTTTCCCGTTAGGGGACAATTTGACAATAACTTTTCACTGGCTAACCATTTTGGATTTATAGCTTTTGTTGATACTCCTTATCTTATTAATTCAAATATATTGAATTAGGCTGTATAATTTTTATGTTTATAGCGTCTCGAAAATATTAATTTTTAGGTATAATTTTTGCTGGTAGTTGGTTTAATTTTAAATTATCACATTGCATCTCCGGTCACGTATAAATATTAAACACAATTAAAAGGCTTCTTTATGAAAAGCAATTTGATGGTTCGTGTAAATGAAAGACAATATGGTCCGCTATCTCCCACAGAATTAAAAACTTTAGTGCGTAAGGGAAAATTTACGCTGAACGATTATGTATGGAACGATGAAAACGAGGATTGGGTTAAAGCCGAAAAACTGGAACAAATTCGAGAATTGTTCCAAACCGACGCCAGAGAAGATAAAGACCGCAAGATCATCGCGATTGGCAGCGGCAAAGGCGGTGTTGGAAAAACTATCATCAGCGCTTCGCTCGGTATCGGGTTGGCGGCGATGGGCAGGGAGGTCATTTTAGTGGACGCAGATTTTGGCGGAGCCAATCTGCATACTTGTATGGGGCTGTTAGAGCCTAAATACACATTTCTCGATTATTACACCACTAACCGGGAAACCCTTGAGGACATCATTCTGGATTCCCCGATTGACAACTTGAAACTTATCAGCGGCGCCTGCGGCACATTGGGAATGGCAAATCCAAAATATTGGCAGAAGCAACGGTTGATAAAGGAGTTGAGCGAATTGCCGGCAGATTACGTGATTATGGACCTTGCCGCCGGAACCTCTTACAATGTCATTGACTTTTTTCTGTCAGTGGATGAAGGCATTGTCGTCACCACACCCGAGCCCATGGCAATTCAAGAGGGATTCGATTTCATCAAATTGTGTTTGATGCGAAAATTGCAGCAAACTTTTCGAAACGAACCGAATGCATTGTCGTTACTCGAACTCGACGGCGACAGCAATCTGGTTCAGTTTAACGCACCGCTGGCGGAGCTCATGGAAAAGGCACAAAATAGCAGCACAGAGCTTGCCGATCGAATTGAGGATGTTTTGTTGGATTTTCACCCAAGACTTATCCTGAATATGGTCATGGAACCGGATGAAATCAAAGAGGGCATGGCTTTGAAAACAGCCGCGGCAGAATTGCTTTCGATTGATCTGGAATATTCGGGTTACATCGATTATGATGAAAACATGCGCAAATCGGTCAAGGAGTTGAGACCCTTTATACTCCAATATCCCAATTCACCTGCAGCGCGCAATATCGCTAAAATCATCACCCTGAAATTGATGCAAAAACGAAAGGTTGACTCTTTTTTAAACAATATAAAATTACGCCGCACAATTCAGTCGCAGGCGCGCAATTATCCAAATCGCCAGGGAAAAGAAAGCGAGATTATCTGTTCAGTGAAATGCTTTTATTGGGACGAATGCGAATTCCAGAACGGCGGTATGCCGTGCCGCATTCGTCAACTGGAATCGATTTTTTAAGTTAAAACGCTTTTAACAGATCTCCAGAACTAAAACATAGCGATTTCAATTCAAATATGATAAAATTAAATCAACCGCTAAATTTACCCCAATTATCAAACAATTCTCATCAATCATAAATTCGGGATTGTGATGCGGGGGCCAGCTAACAGCTTGCGGGTTACGGCTGCCAATGAACAAAAAACAGCCGGGGACTTTCTTTAAAAAATATGCCATATCCTCACTACCAAGTGACGGTTCAGCCTCAACCAGATTATCCGCCCCCACGATGCGTTCAGCGGACGCTTTAGCCAGCGCGGTGATCTCCGGATCATTCACAACTGCCGGGGCGGTGCGCATATTGCTGAGCTCAATTTTCACTCCGCTGCTTTTTTCAATACCTGCGGCGATGTTCCTTAATTCCCGATCGATAACTTGATCAACGGTCGAAGTAAATGTCCGCACAATCCCTTCCAGCGCAACCGTTGCCGGAAGAATATTTCTGGCGTATCCACCGTTTATTTTCCCAAAACTGATGACAGCGCTGTCAGTTGGTTTCAATCGCCGACTTACAATCGCCTGTGCCTGCTGAATAAATTGCGCCGCAGCGACAATCGTATCATTCCCCTCGTTGGGCATGGCGCCGTGGCATTGTTTGCCATTAATTAAGACATCCAGTTGGTTTGAAGCCGCCATAACAGGCCCGTAGCGGTAGCCGATTTTGCCCACGGGCAGATGGTTCCACACATGAAATCCAAACGCCATAGCTACCTTTGGCGCATCGAGCACGCCCGCCTGGATCATTTTTTTGGCGCCGTTTACCGTTTCCTCCGCCGGTTGAAAGACAAATTTTATATTGCCCGACAACTGGTTTTGTACACGCTTGAGAATTTTTGCTGTCATCAGCGCCAT
>DSAU01000273.1 GCA_011046315.1 bacterium | reverse complement strand
TATCCGGAAAACAGCGGAGAAATTCAGTTTAACCCCGATAAAATTTCCGAGCAGGAGATCGTCGACAGCATCAACTCCATCGGCTCCTATCGGGTGGCAGGCAAGCTGAAATCATCCGATTCGCCAGCAAAACCTTTGGATTTGATCATCATCGGCGGCGGATCAGCCGCGTTTGCGGCAGCGATCCGTGCGGCTGAACTGGAGAAAAGCGTTTTGATGATCAACGACGGTCTGCCCATCGGCGGCACCTGCGTCAACGTCGGCTGTGTGCCTTCCAAAACGTTGATACGCGCTGCGGAACAGTTATATGATGCCAACCATCCGCGTTTTAGCGGCATCACAGTGGGCGCCGGCGGACTCGATTTTAAAACGCTCATCAGGCAAAAAAATCAATTGGTGGATGATTTGCGAACGTCGAAATATATCGACGTGCTCAAAGACAATCCGTATGTTTCGATCCGGCAGGCGCATGCTACGTTGGTTGATCGCAACACTGTTAGAGCCGGCGACCAAACTTTTACCGCCGACCATATTCTCATGGCCACCGGATCGACCACGTATGCGCCTGACATCCCCTGGTTGGCTGAAACTGATTATTTGACTAATGAAACCCTGTATCAATTGGACGAACTGCCGGAGCATCTGATCGTGCTGGGAGGCCGTTACATCGCCCTGGAAAACGCACAGATGTTTGCACGTCTCGGCTCCAAAGTGACAGTATTACAGCGCTCATTGCGCATTTTGCCGGATGAAATGCCGGACGTCACCGAAACCCTGAAGGAGTTACTGGAAGCGGAAGGCATCGCCATCAAAACCGGCGTTCAGTTCAAATCGATTCGCTCAAAGCCCAATGGCATTGAAATCAAGGCCGTGGTAAAAGATAACGAGGAAACCATCAGCGGCTCGCATCTTTTTGTTGCCACTGGCCGCAAAGGAAACACCGTTGAAATGGGCATCGAAAATATTGGGGTTGAGCGTTACGGAAAGGATTTTATCCGCGCCAATGAATTCCTGCAAACATCGGTTGCCAATATTTACGCCGCCGGCGATGTGACCGGTGATCACCTGTTTGTCTATGCCGCGGCTTATGAAGGGGCGCTGGCAGTGGACAATATGTTCGGCGAAAAGCCGGTTGCCAAAGACTATTCGGTCTTTCCCTGGGTCATTTTCACCGATCCCCAGGTTGCCGGTGTCGGCATGGATGAGAATCAGGCATATCAAAACCAGATTGACTACGAGGTTTCAACGGTTCAGCTAAAAGATGTTCCACGTTCACTTGCTGCCAGAAACACCAGAGGATTCATTAAACTGCTGCGCAATAAAGCTGACAATAAACTGATCGGCGCCAGAATTCTTGCGTCCGAAGGCTCGGAATTGCTGATGGAAATTTCTTTGGCAATTCGGTTTGGCATCACCGTAACAGAACTCAAAAAGATGTTTCATCCCTATTTGACCCTGTCGGAGGGGGTCAAGATCGCAGCCATCGCTTTTGACAAAGATGTGAAGAAATTGTCTTGTTGTGCAGTTTGAAGTAACGGTTAATTTTTCGGTGAAACGATTGAAAGGTAAATATCATGGAAGGAAAACACAATAAAACTGGTAATTGGGCGGGTGCGGTGCTTGTCGCAGCGATTGCCGCCTCACTTTGCTGTATAACACCGGTGCTGGCTTTTGTGGCTGGCGTTGGTGGAATTGCAGCTTCTTTGTCATGGCTGGAGCCGCTGCGACCACTGTTTATCGGAATCACTGTAATTGTGTTAGGCATTGCCTGGTATCAGCAGTTAAAGCCGAAAAAGGAAATTGATTGCGATTGCGAAACAAACGAGACACCATCATTCTGGCAATCGAAAATTTTTCTAGGGATTGTTACGTTGCTTGCGGTACTATTACTGGCGTTTCCCTATTATGCCAATGTATTTTACCCCAACAATAATCGAAAAGTTGTTTTTGCTCATGCGAAGAACATTCAACGGGTGAACCTGAATATTGAAGGCATGACCTGTGCTGGCTGCGAGGCGCATATTAATCACCTACTTTCAGAAGTTGAAGGCGTTATTGAAGTCAATTCAGATCATGAGACAGGGAGAGCTGAAATTAAGATAGACACATCAAAAGCAGCAATTGACAAGATTATTAAAGCAGTTGAGGCAACGGGTTATAAGGTTGTTAAGCTTAAACTGGAAGGAGCAGCAAAATGAAATTTTATTCACTAATACGAATGCTTTTTATTATAGTCGTTGTTGTCCAATCACCCCTCAGCGGCCAATGACCACTCTGATCAAATCCCACGCTTCCGGTCGGAAGTGTAACTGACGGTGGTGGACTACAAAAGAATCATTGGATGATTGGCGGAGAGTATTCCTTTGGATATTTAAAACCTGACAATTCAACCGAAGAAGTTCATAAAGATGAAGATTCTTTTCACGAAGGGAATATTAATATTCATACTTTCAACGCTTATGCCCTATTTGGATTAAGTCATAAGCTAAATTTGCTCATGAGATTTCCGCTTATCATTTGGCATCAAAACGCTGAACATGAAGACATTCACCATCGAACTGAAACGATCAAAGGAATGAGCGATATTTCGCTTGGTCTAAGATGGCTGATTCGCAACGAAGTATTCGGCCCAGGACAGCGTCTGTTTGCAGGTGTCAATCTGTCCTTCCCAACAGCAAAGAGCTATAACATGAATCCATTCTCTGAGCGGGCAGATTCGGTTAGACACTCCCATTTTGCTTTAGGTGATGGACATTTTTCGCTTGATTCTAAAATTGAATGGTGGTATCGCTCTGAATTTCCTTTTGTAGTTGGAACGTAACCGATCACGGGGTTATTAAGAAGCCGTTAAAACGGCTTTGGATATGTTTCGTTAATGCTGTAACCACCATGATGAATCATGGTGTTAGTTCAAAGAGGCATTGAAACAACACCACAAT
>DSAU01000210.1 GCA_011046315.1 bacterium | reverse complement strand
CATGGTGTTAGTTCAAAGAGGCATTGAAACAACACCACAATTCATTGTGGTGAAATAATCATCTCAAAACAGCTCTTTTAACCGCTTCAGCGGTTTATATTCACTCACCCTGTGATCGATTACGAAATATCTCTTTTATTTTACTCAACCGGTTGAATTTGCGCTACCGGACAGCTTTGAGAATCAGCATCATGATTTGTATCTTCACATCGTTCCTGCTGGAGATTTTGGGGAGACCACCATTCGTAGCCGTTTTTCCGGTCAAATGGTTTACAAAGCCGCCACGGTTTGGAATGGACGGGGTAAACATATTTATCCGCCTTCACCGCTTTTCGCTGGCTCTGCAACAGGGCTATCGACGCCGGAGTTGAAGTTTTTGGATTATGAGGATTATTTCTGGCAGGAAGGCGATGCTCAGCGCGCTCAGCGTGCCTGGGAGGTTTCTCAGGATGCTGCGCCTTTGTCGTTATTTGGCGAAGGTAGTTATGGCGCACTGGTCTATTTGCACTATTTTTCTGTGGGTCTGGGAGATCCGACAACTGCGGAGTGGGTTGTAATTTTTTATAAAATCCTCGATGAGATTCAAACTGGCAAATGGAAGCAGATCGATTCCGGGCTGGGAGGAAGTATCATCAATGGTGTCCATTGTCATTTCGGTTTTCCGGAAATTATTTACGCTGCGACCGATAAAGGACTTTACAAATCAGAAAATGGGGGAGAGGCCTGGCGCGAGCTCGAGTTCTGTCAGCAGAAAGGTATCAATTTTACTGTTATCGAAGCCACGCGAAATCCCTGGGTGGATTGCCTGTGCGAAGTGGTCTATATCGGTACTGAAGAGTACACCATGATCCCGGAAGATCGCAGGGGTCGAATTTTTCGCAGCATGATCGACGGCATGGATTGGGAAGACCTCAACGCGCCTGATACCGCTGTCTGCGCGATCGGGATTAATCCGCAAAATCCATATACGGCTTATGCCGGATTTTTCAATCCGTTCTACAATGACTGGGGATTGTACAAATTAATGCCGGAAGGTGAATGGAAGAAGCTGATGCCGCATCCGCAGGAATCAAGACTACTGCAAATCTCTTGCATCGCGGTCTCGCCACTGGATTCCAATCTGGTATTGGTTGGAATCGATCAGGGTCTGCTGCGCAGCAGCGATGGCGGTGCCAGATGGGATTCTCATCTGACTGCCTTTCCCATTGTTTCGATTCAATTTTGTCGTCAAAATATTTATGTTACTACCGGCGGCGGTTCCCGCTCAGATGGAATCTATTTCAGCGATGATGACGGCAAAAACTGGAAAATTTTTTCCTGGCATGTTCTTAGTACTGACATGAAAACCGGGTTGTGGCGGGAAAACAATAAGCCTGCATATTTTTTTCTCTCCGACAGCGTGAACGGAGTTTACGCATCGAGAGAATCTGCTCACAGTTGGCAGAATATCAGTGAAACGCTTATTGATTACAGGGTCGAAAAGCTCACTTTTTCTCTTGCCAAGCCTGAAGCAGTTATTGCAGCAACCCGGCGCGGCGTTTATCGCTACCTTCCCCTTACCACTGCTGTGACAGCGCCGCCTGGTAAAACCAAAACCACTTTTCTGGCTTCTCCGCTGTTGTTAAAATGTTATCCCAATCCGTTCAATTCAAGAGTGCGATTGGTGTATCAAACCAGTCAACCCGATCAGCGCGTTACTGTTGCGATTTATAACGCATGGGGACAGCAGGTTCGAACCTTCAATCGTTATCACTCCCGACCCGGTTCCCAAAATCTGGAATGGGACGGACGTAACAGCGAAGGTCATTTTTGCCCATCGGGTGTCTATTTTTGCCGCACACAATCGGATGTTGGCGAAAGTAATCTGGTGAAATTACTATTGCTGCGATAGTCGAAGTTTTACGTATGAGATGGAGGTTTATATTGAAACTATTGTTTCGAGCGCGACGAGCAATGTAATAACAGATTATTCAATTCCCAAACGTGGATGTTTGCAAAATCATTTGCGCCCGGGCGATGGTGTCAGTAATTCTCTCACCGGGTCAAACTTTAGCCAGCCGCGGATTTTTCCCTTGATTTTCAGTTAAAAAATTTCCATATTGGAAGCATTGACGAAAAAATCTGGGGTGATAAAAATGAAACCCTTGACGCCGCCTGCGGTCAAATTAATCTGCGGGGTGCTATTCAGTAATGCAGAGCTGTTAGCCGACGCGAAAAAACTGATGCTGGCGAAGTATGGCGAAATTGATTTTGAAAGCCGTAGCTTTCGTTTCGACGTATCCGAATATTACCGCCCTGAAATGGGCTGGCCTATTGACCGCTTGTTCTGGTCATTCGAACGGCTGATCAATCCCGGGGAATTGGCGCAGATTAAAATCGACAGCAATGCGATTGAGGAAAGTTTGGCAGTGGACGGAAAGCGTCAGGTCAACCTCGATGTCGGCTATCTGGATTACGACAAGATCGTCCTCGCCTCGGCAAAATACAATTGGCAGAAAATTTATCTGGACATGGGCATTTATGCGGATTTGACGCTTCACTATGAAAAGGGAAAATATTTTCCGTTTCCCTGGAGTTTCCCTGATTTCAAAGATGGGCAATATGATTCGATCTTGCTGCGCATTCGTGAATTGTTTAAACGTCAGTGCAAGCGTCGGTAGAATTCAGGATAAATTGGCAATTCAAATATCTTCCGAAATGATCCGAAGGTTTTAAAATT
The DNA here is from genome assembly GCA_011046315.1 of bacterium. Classification (GTDB taxonomy): domain Bacteria; phylum Zhuqueibacterota; class Zhuqueibacteria; order Thermofontimicrobiales; family Thermofontimicrobiaceae; genus Kaytiofontadaptatus. The sequence continues at coordinate 226 of DSAU01000210.1, read as the reverse complement.
TGGATTCAAAATCTCAAAGCGCAAATCAGTAACTCAGTCGATAGTGATATGGCTTGCGATAGTGAAAATTAATATCTCAGAATAACTAATTTTTTTATGAAACGAACTAATAAGAAATAAAAAAAATACAGAAATATGAAATAAGTATAAAAAGCGAATTAAAAATAATAATTAGTTTTTATCTCGATTTTAATCTGCGCCAATTCCCCGGGATTGATCAGCCGTT
>DSAU01000423.1 GCA_011046315.1 bacterium | reverse complement strand
CTGAATAATTCATACGCCACAAAGTCTCGAAAACACAAAGGCACACAAAGTAATGAAAATATAAAGCTTGGCAGGCAAAGGAGATTGATCGACTCAGAATATTTTTTATGAATGCTTCTTCCACAACTTTGTTCCCGCCGCAGCGGGATTCGTGACTTGGTGCCTTGGTGGCAAGATTTATGAATTAAACAGGTTAAGCTGATCGTAATATTTTGCCGGTAAGCTCGCCGGTATGTTCACCTTTTTCGACAGCCAGCTTGCCATTGACAATTACGTATTCGATCCCTTCAGGAAATTGATGGGGATCGACAAAAGTGGCTTTGTCGATCACAGTTTTGGGATTTAGAACCACGATATCGGCAAAAAAACCTTCGCGGATAATGCCGCGGTTGTTTAAGCCAAGTTTTTGGGCCGGCATCGAGGTCATTTTTTTGATCGCAGTTTCAAGATCAAAGATTTTATCTTCACGACAATATTTTCCCAGCACTCTTGGAAATGTGCCGTAAAAACGCGGATGCGGTTTTCCCTCGCCGAGTTTGCCGGTAGGCGAGACCGCGCTGCCGTCAGAACCTACCATCACCGAGGGCGAAGTGAGCACTTTTTTAAGATTATTTTCATCCATTGCAAAACCCACGATGTTGACCCGATTACGTTCTTGAATCAGCAGCTTACGAGCGAATTCAAAGGGCTTTTTGCCGTCAACTTCCGCAGCTTCGAGAATTGATTTTCCTTCCCATTTTTTATTTTCATCAGTAGCGCAGTAACCGATGACCACCCGATCCCAACCGCCGATTCGTTTGGCGCGGTTTTCGGCATGGTTTTTCAGCTCTGCAAATAGAGATCGGTCATTAAGCCGTGCCAAAAAATCATCGGTCGAGCCCTGCCTGGACCAGAGCGGGAAAAAGACGGATAACCCGGTACCATAGGCGATGTATGGATAGCGATCCGCTAATATATTCATTCCGGCGCTGACCGCTTTTTCCAGGTTTTCCAGTATATTATCGACTTTATGCCAGTTGTTTTGATTGCAAGCTTTTAAATGCGAAATTTGGGTGGAGACTTCAGCCTCGCGGCAGATCTGCATAGCTTCTTCGATGGCTTGTTCCACAAAATCATCTTCGTTTCGGATATGGGTGGCATAGACGCCATTCAATTTTGAAACCACTTTGCATAATTCAATTAGCTCTTCTGTCGATGCGTAACTGCTCGGCGCATATTCCAGTCCGGTGGACATTCCAAAACTTCCTTGCTGGATCGCCTCGGTTAGCAACCATTTCATTTTTTCCATTTGTTCAGCAGTTGCTGCCACATCGTTCCTTCCCACTGCAACCGCCCTCAAATCGCCGTGCCCGACAAATGTCGCGAAATTGATGCCGATCTTTCTCGCCTCCAGCGCATCGAAAAATCCCGCCAGATCGTTCCAGGTCGCTTCAATTCCGTACCGCTCTCGGAGACGTTGGTTGTATTCATTGCGTTCTGCTTCAGCTATCGGAAAGGGCGATCCGCCGCAGTTACCGCCAATTTCGGTGGTTACACCCTGTCGAATCTTGCTCTCCGCCCGCGGATCCACCAGCAATTCGATGTCGGTGTGGGTGTGAATGTCAATAAAACCTGGCGCAACGACCAGATTGCTGGCATCGATCACGCGGTCGGCAACCATTTCCTGCAAATTCCCGATGGCTTTAATTTTGCCATTTTTAATTCCAATATCCAGCCGAATGGCCGGAGAGCCTGTACCGTCGATAAGGGCGCCATTTTTAATGATGAGCTGAAATGGATTGTGCAGCGAACAGCCGCTTAAAATCCCCAGTGTCGCGAGCGAACCGATTTTGGTAAACTCGCGTCGGGTCAGTTTATTGCTTTTCATGTTGTTTCTCCGTTTATTTAATTGTATCGGAATTTCAAAGTTGTAGCAAAAAAAAGTACTACAGCTTTCGCAGATGAAAGAGGTTTTTATCTGTAAAATCATCTGTCAAATCGGCGAAATCTGTAGTTGCTTTTCGTTAATTAATTCGCGAAGCTATCTTCTTGATTTACAATGTCCATACTGAAAAAAAATTTCGACAGTCGCATGAAACAAAACTCGTCGGTTGAAACCAGTCGCGCCAATTTTGCTAATCTGAAAAGAGAGATGTTGGTTGCCGTCAGGGATGTTTCGCCTGGAAATTATTTTTTTGATTTGAATAATTGCCGAATAAATTCCCAGAACCTGAGCCAAATTCCCAACAATCCCTTTTTCTGCGGTGGATTTAAAATTTGTTCACGCAGTTGAAGGTACTTTTGGCGGTCAGTTTCGGACAGATCCATTCTGCCGATATTTTCCTGTAATTCGATGTCTAATTTTTTTAACTCATCATCATCGATTCGCATCACTATGGCATCGATGATTTCCCATCCCAATTCGCGGCAGGCGGCCAACCGACGGAAACCACTTATCAATTCGTGCTGTTCGCTGATAATAATTGGATTTAACAGTCCAACTTGCTGAATTGATTTTTTAAGTGTTTCTATGTCGGAAACATCCTGGCGAATACGCGAGCTGATTCGAATGTCGTCGATTTTTACTTTCATTGTTACCTCTTGGTTTGTTACAATTATCTGAACAGAAGATGTGGTTTAAATAACACAGACAGTGCATCGCATGTTTTGTATGTTGGAAATTTTTTACTTGATGAGCCCTTATAAGTGTAAAAAATCACTCTCGACGAAAGATAATTTCTCCGCCTGCAACCGTTAACATGATTTTTGCATCTTGAATGTTTTCAGGAGCAATTTGGGTGATATCCTGATCAATCATTACAAAATCTGCCAGCTTGCCCGCTTCGAGAGAGCCCTTAATTTTTTCCTCAAACAAGGCAAAAGCTGCATCAATGGTGTAAGCGCGCAAAGCCTCTTCCACAGAGATCTTTTGCTCAGGAACCCAACCGTCAGGATTTTTATCGTCCAGGGT
>DSAU01000169.1 GCA_011046315.1 bacterium | reverse complement strand
GTGCTGCAATAATCAGGATCTGTCATCCAAGCAGGTAAATAAATCATCTTATCAAAGAACTTAATTAAATAATACTTATCTGATATAAAATTCCGCTTATCAACGACTTCAACATCTTTTTGATAAAGCGGATGGAGAAAATAATGAATTTTCACCATAGGCGGAAAATTAGAGCGTTTGTACGTATTATAACGCCTACTCGGTGGTTTTATTTTTTTCATGCAAAAACTTTCAAATTCCGATACAGTAAAATAAATAGGGCGCATTATAAAATTGCTTGACATTATTGGTTTTTTTTCTTTAATTGAAGCGAATCACTCAGATAACATTTTATAACTGACGACGCGGGTGTGCGTATTAAATTGAGGCTAAATATATAGGGGAGAGGAACATGTTCTCTAAACAAGAAGAAAATGGTGTAACCATCATTTCTATCAATCAGGATCGGCTGGATACCGTCATGGCGCCGGACCTAAAAACAGAATTGCTGCTATTGGTTGATCAGGGCGTCACCAAAATTTTAGTGGATTTATCGAATGTGGTTTACGTTGACAGCTCCGGGTTGGGAGCGCTGCTTTTCGGCGTGCGACAAATGAAAAATCTCGGCGGACATCTGATACTGTGTGGAGCAAACTCAAAAGTATCAAACCTGATAAAGATCGCCCGACTGGAAACCCATCTTAAAAATTATCGCGACCGCAAACAAGCGCTGGCAAGCCTTAATCGTGTTTAGTGTTATTGTGCAGTCTTCCAAACTTTCTCTGTAACACTGGTAAAGGCTCAAAAATGAAACTATTTTTTAGCCGCGCTGTTGCAGCATACAAGACTTCGCCAAACAAAAATAAAAGATCAGGTTCAGAAGAATAAATTTTCGTTCCGCCAGATCATCACCAATTGACGATGACTGTCTGTTTTTTGTCGGAGCTAATGCAAGAAATTATCTCAAAGTTGAGAACAAACACCCGCCTGAAAGCATATAATAAACTTGAATTCGGGAGTAATTCCTGTAAATTGAACACCACGATAAACTGGTTGTCCAAAAATTAGGTAGTGACGAATTTATTCGTCAATATGTTGGTGTCAAATAAATATGTTAACTGCTTCAGCGTTTCCAGTTTACAGTGATTGCTTTCTCAGGCTACCATTTTTTTTGGATTTGCTCCCCTTGAATTCAATTAAATCGCGACACGTCAGGAAATAAAAAATTGCCACGCATTTTTTGATAGCAGAATTGAGATGTCTAAAAATAAAATCCGAATACTTTCTGAAGAGCTGACCAACAAAATCGCTGCCGGCGAAGTTGTAGAACGCCCGGCGTCGATCGTTAAAGAATTGATCGAAAATTCTGTCGACGCCGGAAGCGATGATATTACTGTAATCATTAAAAATGGCGGCAAAACACTGATTCAAATTGTGGACAACGGCGTCGGCATGAGTCGCGATGACGTTATTTTGGCGATTCAACGACACACCACCAGCAAAATATCAACTTATGACGATCTTCACAACATTCGCACGCTCGGTTTTCGTGGCGAGGCGCTCGCCAGTATTGCGTCAATTTCGCGAATGGAAATCAAAAGCGTTATAGACAGCGTAAAAGCCGGTACCATTTTAAAATTGGAAGGCGGTGTTGTTGATGACGTCGCCGAGGTTGGTGGTCCCAGAGGAACCTCGGTGAGTGTTAAAAATATTTTTTATAATACCCCGGCCAGAAGAAAATTTTTAAAAAGCGACGACGCCGAATACCGGCAGATCATCAATATTTTTCAACGGTTCGCACTGGCGTATTTTGACATTAGCCTGAAACTGTATCACAATGATCAAATCATTTTCGATCTGAAACCGGCAGAGCCCGAGATCCGGTTGCTGGATGTGCTGGGAACCCGTTACAAAAACAATTTAGTTAAAGTTGAAGATAGCGGTACTGTGATCAAATTGTGGGGATATGTCGGAAAACAGGATACCGCAAAAAAAACTCGCGGAGATCAGTTTCTCTTTTTAAACGGCCGCTACATTATTAATCGCGCTCTTAACCATGCAATTGTCTCATCATACGGGAGTATTATCCAAAGGGGTGCGTTTCCGCTTTATGTGTTGTTTGTTGATATTGACCCGCGCCGGATTGACGTGAATGTCCATCCGTCGAAAATGGAAGTCAAATTTGCTGATGAACGGTTGATTTACAGTCTGGTGCGCGCGGCAGTGCAACGGGCTTTATCCTCGGAACAAGTTATTCCTTCGCTTGCACCATTTTCTCGGATTGAGCCAACGCAAATTAACAAGCCCAAACCAGACCTGCTGGCATCTCAAACAGCGATTCCCCTTTACGAAATCGATCGCCCACCACCGGCGCGAGCCAGGCCGGACACAATAACGCCACCTGCCCAGCCGGTGCCTGAACCGGCGAGTATCACAATACATCGGATGGCTCAAAAATATGAACGGGCAAATGTTTGGCAGATAAACAAACAGTATATCGTTTCCGAAATAAAAAGCGGTCTGATCATCATTGACCAACACGTCGCTCATGAGCGCATCTTGTACGAAAAAGCGCTGAGAGCATTTGAAGACAGCAACCCGGCATCACAACAGCTTTTGTTTCCGCACGTGGTCGAACTTACGCCGGAAGAGTATTCTTATCTTTCGGAAATTCTACCATTTTTGGAAAAGGTCGGTTTTGTAATCAAAGGTTTTGGCGGGAACACAGTGGTCATTGAAGGCGTTCCCTCGGGAATGAAACTAACCCGCCCCGAAACAATTGTCAGCGACATAATTGACGAATACAAACAGAATAAAGACACCAGCATCGACATCCGCGATAACGTCGCCAAATCCTATTCCTGTAAAATGGCAATCAAAAAAGGAGAGCCACTGACGCTGGAAGAGATGAACAAATTAATTGATCAACTGTTCGCCACTCAAAGTCCGTACTTCTGCCCTCACGGCAGGCC
>DSAU01000385.1 GCA_011046315.1 bacterium | reverse complement strand
GCAGGATCGTCTCGGTAGGTAATCTGCTTGTCATATCGACCCTGCAAAAGCCGCACACATTTTCCGTCTATCAAATCAATTGCCGGTAGGATATCCATTATTTAGTTCTTAGTTCTTAGTTTTTAGTTTTTAGTTTTAAAGTTCGTAGAGTTCTTCGTTGGTCAACACGCGAAAGTCATACCGGGCAATCAGCTCGGCGATGTCCACCTCATCGGGATTTTCAAACTCCATAAAACACAATCCCTGCCGGTCATTGGGCGAGACAAAACCGTACATGTCCTTGATGTTGACATTCTTTTTCAGCAGAGCCGACGTCAGCCGGTCCAGATTGCCGGGCTTGTCCGGCGCGGTGATCGCCAGCACCTCCTTGAGCGCACAGGCAAACCCCCGGTCGGACAACGCCAACTGCGCCTTGTCCGGCTTATCGACAATCAGCTTCATCAACCCGAACTCGCCGCGATCCTGAATCGTAAACGCCCAGATATTCAATCCCTGCTCTTCAAGAAGATCACATACCGAATTGACCCGACCGGGCCGATTTTCCATGAAAATCGTCAATTGCTTGGCCATAATAGACTCCTATACCGGTTAATCCGGATGGTTTTCCCAAAACTCTCGAACATGTTGAAATCGTTTGACACGTTTGCCGATTTTTTCAATTTCTCCGGGGTAGAAACGATCTAAGAGGATATCACATAACGTCAACATCCACTGCTTGCGAGTCATTTTGGGATCAATACTCAATCGATTTGAATTGGCGATCTGAATTTGCCCCCAACCCAACGCTCCAATCGTCAAGCAAGACCAGCTAAGATATTCAACCGGCACAAAATGAACACGCGATACTTTCACCGCATACTCCTGCACATCATAAACCACCATCAGAACAACAAAATAATTGCTGTCATCTTCATAAAATGTCGAAAGCCGTTCCACCGACGTTAAGTTCGGCATGTTAAAATCCGTACTTGTTCGATGCGTTTTAACATCCACACGGTAGTAGCAGCCCTTTTTGTCCTCAAACGCCAAATCCGCCATCGCCCGTCGGGCAAATAAAGATGAATAATTACGGACGGTGTTTTTTCCGATGATGGATTCAAAATTCTCGGCAAGAATATCTTGCACGGCGTCGCCTACAGCACGTGTACTTTTCGACGTCGGTCCGGACAGAAAATCCTGCTGCTGATTCAGAAACAGGGCGATATTTTCTTCAATTTGCTTATATTTGTCCGTTGTGAACAATTGACTTTTCATTCGACCGTTCGAGCCTTCCTAAAAAAGCATTGAAGACGAATTTTCGCTTCTTTTTGATTGTGCTCCGTTCGTATTTTGCGGTGTATTTCGCTCCCAGAATACACCATCCGTATAACCCTGTATCGCCTTGTCTTTTTCGGCCATTTCAAGCCGTTTTTCCGCCACACAAGCGTAGGCCCGATCAATCTCAATTCCAACGTAATGACGATTCAGCTTTTTGGCCACCACCGATGTCGTTCCTGAACCTAAAAATGGGTCTAACACCACATCGCCTGGATTAGAGCTGGCCAGAATGATCTTGGCCAGCAGTTTTTCGGGTTTCTGAGTCGGATGGTCGGTGTTTTCAGGCATCGACCAAAACGGCACAGTCAAATCTGTCCAAATGTTTGACGGATGGGTGATTCGAAAGTTGCCGCCGGCTTCTTTTTTCCAATCTTTGGGCCGACCTTTTTCACAGGTATAGGGAGCGATAACCTTCCGCTTCAACTTAACTGCTTCGATGTTAAATGTATAATCGTCCGAAAGCGTACAAAACCAGATGTCCTCGCTGCAATTTTTCCAATTCGTCTTTGCGCCGCGCCCTTTTTCGCGTTCCCATGTAATACGGTTTCGCACCTTAAAATATTTTTCTGCAAACAACTGAACAGCGCCGCATGCATTCCAATCCGAACAAATATAAATGGAAGCCCCTGGGCGCAGCGTTTTGAGTAAAGGAACAAACCACGATTCAAGATAATCCAGATAAGCCGCCTGTGTTGGATGTTTAGCAAATCGTCTTCCGTTAAATGATTTGTCCAGATTGTAAGGTGGATCAACAAAAAGTAAATCAACAAATTGCCGTGGCAAGAAAGCAACAGCATCCATCATATCCTGACAAATCGTTTTATCCAGTACCTCATCAACAAATATGGGATGCTCCAAAGTTAACAATCGTTTTCCATATAACGCCCTTTCTTCCGACGTCAATGTCTGTGTCCTGTTCCTTGGTGCGCGAGGCTTCGTAAGTTTGGTTTTCTCTTTTTCAAGCAGATCTTTCATATTACTGTCCCATATCGCTGATATCCAGCCAAAATTTACGCCAGCAGCTAAATCACTTTTGAGCCTTCGGCTCTTTGCTTATCCATACATACCGTTATGGACTCAATTAAATTTTTACTTTTCCCTTGTACTTTTTCCTTGACCTGTTCGATACGGTATTGCCGGAAACATCGCTACAACTTGTCGCGTTCATCAATCACCCGTTTGGCCTTGCCTTCGAAGATCGGCAGGGCGCCCGGTTCGTGCAGTTCGATGTGGGCGTTGATCGTAATCGAGGCCCGCAGGCGGTCTTTGATCGTGCCTTTGAGCTTGTCAATCTGCGACAAATCGCCGGTAAAGAGCTTTTGATACAGCTCGACCTTGACCGTCAGCCGATCCAGCCCGTTGCGCGAGGCCAGGTGAATCATATAATTATTGCCGACCTCAGGAATACTCATCAGCACTTCCTCAATCTGCGACGGAAAGACGTTCACCCCGTTGATAATCAGCATATCGTCGGTGCGTCCCTGGATCCGCGACAGTCGCCGATGCGTCCGTCCGCAGGGGCACGGCTCCGGATGAATAAACGCCAGATCGCGCGTCCGGTATCGCAAAAGCGGCAGCGCCTCGCGAATCAGATTGGTGAAGATGACCTCGCCCAGCTCGCCGTCCGCAAGCGGCTCGCCCG
>DSAU01000355.1 GCA_011046315.1 bacterium | reverse complement strand
TGCCGGAATCTCAATAATAGAACTTTTAAATATTAATTTGCACATATATTCAGGAGATTCCGGCTAAAAACATGCCGGAATGACATTATTAGTTAAGAGTGCTGAACTATTACCAAAAAATTTCCCAAATAGAACTACCGCAGGGACTATTTGAAATGAACGAAATTTCTCTTGACAAAGTTACAAAAAAATATTATAATGTCCCATAAAATTTTTCCAACCATAAAATTGAGGCAATTGATGAAAAACATTGAGCAACTTTGGCAACGGGGCAAAGATTTTTTAGGGGTTCAATATCCGATCATGGCGGGCGCGATGACCTGGATATCAGACCATCGATTGGTGACCAGTGTTGCCGAACACGGCGGTTTCGGCTGTCTGGCTGGCGGGAATTTGCCTCCGGATATTTTTAGCCGTGAAATCGACCATATTCGACAAGCCACTGACAAACCCTTTGCCGTCAACTTGATCACCATCGCGCCTAATTATCGCGCTCATTTAGAGCTCGCCGCCGACAAGGGCGTCCCTTTCATCATCTTTGCCGGCAGTTTTCCGCGCGCTTCGGAAATTGTGATCGCCAAACAGAGCGGCGCCAAAGTAATGGCGTTTGCTTCCAATGAATCAATCGCCAGACGAATGATCGATTCCGGAGTTGACGCGCTGATTCTGGAAGGCAGCGAAGCCGGCGGCCACATCGGGCATGTGTCGCTGGTCATCCTTTTGCAGCAGGTATTGTTCGCAATTGAAAACATCCCGATATTTGTGGCAGGCGGTATTGCCACCGGGAAATTAATGGCGCATCTGCTGTTGATGGGGGCGGCCGGCATTCAGATGGGAACACGATTTGTCATGACCGAGGAGTGCCAGGTTCATCCGAATTTCAAGCAAGCCTTTATTCGGGCAAAAGCCCGCGACGCCGTCGCCACTCCGGCGGTGGGATCAGAGCTGAACGTGGTGGCGGTTCGCGCCATTCGTAATAAGGGTATGGCGGATTTTGCGGATCTGCAAATGGAGCTCATTTTGAAAAACAGAAGAGGCGAAATCAGCAAAAAGGACGCCCAGTACGAAATCGAAAAATTTTGGGTCGGAGCGCTGCGCAGCGCGGTTCAAAATGGCGACGTGGAACGCGGCTCACTCATGGCGGGACAGAGCGTGGGACTGGTCAACAAGATCCAGACTATGCGTGAAATGTTTGATGAATTGATCGAACACGCTGAACTGGAGCTGGAAAAAATTTCTGAACGGCTGGCATGCAAATAGATTTATTTGCAAAAAATTTATTTTGCAAGGCTTCAGTTAATTGTTGACATTTATAAAAAATTGATTATATTTCATGATAGCTGCAATCGCTTTAAAAACCGGATTAAGATTTGCTGCATAAAAGAGAAGTAGGCGCGATGGGTTTATTAAGCAGTTACAAAATTTAAATTATGGAAGATACCTGTAAAAATCATCCGGATCGGCAGGCAAAACGCAGGTGCTATTATTGCAAGCAACCGATTTGCACTGAGTGCCAGAAGAATATCTCCCACCACCTTTTCTGTAATCGCGGATGTTATTTTCGCTATCTGTTGCAACAGGCATGGCAAAAAATGAATGCGGCGGCTTCGGCGATTTCAAGATTTTTGACACGTTATTACAAAGAATTGAAAAAGGAACCGGCGTTTCTGGTCACTTTCAGTATTCTGTTTGTCGGGCTGGTGTTAAGTATTAGCCTGAGCTTGTTCAGCATCGGTCAGGTTAAAAAGTTAACACAAACTATCGATCAACTGAATCGCGCTTTAACGGCGCCTGACACGGCAACCTCGCTGGAAGATATCGCCCGACAGATTGATACCCTGACGGTATTTGCTCCGCCGGCGCCTGTCATGGTGATCAAAAATCAGATTGATATCGAAGGCGAAGCAGAAGAAAACCGTGTAATCACCCTGTCAGCCGACGGTCAATTGCTCGAAGCAAAGTTGGTCAAAGCCGGTCGTTTTGCTTTTCGCGACGTTCCGGTCAACGCCGGTAAAAACCGATTCGTGGTACGGGCGTTAAGCGAAGACGGAACCAGCATCATTCTGGAAGAGATCATCTTCAAATATAGCCCACCGACCCCTTCTTATCTGGCGCGTGATTTTACCCGGGGCGACCTGTCCGAGCCTAAAATTGCGATCACTTTTGACGGAGATTATCTCGATAACATTACCACCGAGATACTGGATGTGTTGAAACAGGAAAACATTCGCTGTACATTTTTTCTGACCGGCCGATTTGTTCGCCGTTACAGCGATCATATTCGACGCATGGTTGCCGATGGACATGAAGTTGGCAACCACACCTGGACCCACCCCCACCTGACGACCTACGAGACAAATCGTAAGCATGACACCCGCCCAGGCATCAATCGGGAGATCGTTCAACAGCAGTTGCTGAAAACAGCGGAGCTATTCCGCCAGATTACCGGAGAATCGATGAAGCCATACTGGCGCGCGCCTTACGGTGAACACAATGCTGAAATTCGACAATGGGCTGCCGAAGCCGGGTTTCGACAGATCGGCTGGACCGTTGGCAGGGATTGGCACGATGGTATGGATACCATGGATTGGGTGGCGGATACGACTGCATCTTATTATTATTCAGCCGATGAAATTGCAGAAAAAATTTTATCCTTTGGAATAAGAAAATCTAACGGCGCCAATGGCGCAATCATCTTGATGCATCTCGGAACATTACGCCAGAGTGACTATCCGCACGAAAAACTTCCCTACATCATTCAACAAATGAAAAAGCAGGGTTACCAGTTTGTATCTATTTCTGAAATGCTTTAATATTATACCCACAAAAAAAACAAGACGCATTAGTACCCGTCATTAAATTTTTTGTAACAGTTCACCTGTCATTCCGGCTGGAGCGAAGCGGAATGCCGGAATCTCAATAATAGAACTTTTAAATATTAATTTGCACATATATTCAGGAG
>DSAU01000339.1 GCA_011046315.1 bacterium | reverse complement strand
GCCCAATGAGACAGCTTATGCTGAAACCTGCGCCGCCATCGGCTTAATATTTTTTGCTCATCGGATGTTGCAATTGGATATTGATCATCAATTTGCCGACGTCATGGAGCGGGCGCTTTACAACGGGGTGCTCAGTGGTATCTCCCTCGATGGAAAGCACTATTTTTACGTTAATCCGCTGGCGGCATTTCCCAGAGACAAATACAGCAACGCTGCCCGACGTCAGCCATGGTATGGTTGTGCTTGTTGTCCGCCCAACCTGGCGAGGTTGCTCAGTTCATTGGGCAAATATTGCTATTCGCAACAGGAGGATACACTTTATCTCCATCTTTATGCCGGTGGTTCAGTCCAGTTTATTATTAACGGCAGTAAAATCACTCTTGAACAGCGGACTGAATATCCGTGGCAAGAAAAAGTGAACTTGCGGATCAATACAAAAGGTAGGGTAAAATTTACGCTGGCGCTGCGAATTCCAGGCTGGTGTCGTCAATCAAACATTAAAGTAAATCAGACAGAGATAGCTATCAGTAAATTCTTAAATAAGGGGTATGTTTACATTTCGCGCGAGTGGTCGCAGGGGGATAATGTAGAATTATTTTTCGCCATGCCAGTTGAAAAAATTGAAGCACATCCGAGTGTACGCATGAACGCCGGCAGAGTGGCGCTGCAGCGAGGGCCGGTGGTTTACTGCATCGAACAGGTAGATAACGGCGCTGATTTAAATGATATTATTTTATCTGCGAAAGCGGAATTCAAAGTGAAGTGGAACCCGGATTTGCTCGGCGGCGTTCCGGTAATTTTTGGCACTGGTTGGCGCCGAGACCGTTCGCGATGGGAAAACCAACTTTACCGTTTTGATTCATCGTCCCATAAAAAAATAACGGTTCGGGCGATTCCATACGCGTTATGGGCAAATCGCGATCAAGGGGAGATGTTGGTCTGGCTTCGTGATGAAAGAAACATTTCTGGTAATTAATTGGTTACATTCTTTCTGTTGACGCAAAATAGATGTTGATTGGTAATATATCAGTCATCTGTTGAGGTGTAGACTGATGCCATCGCTTTGGTTGTAACAATATTAGCAATAGTTGGCTCTATTTAAAAATCTTATCATCTCTCAAATAATCAGATCATCAAGCGATGGCATCACTATTCCACCTATAGGGGAGGTGATACGTTGATTGAACGGGGAATTTAAAATCATGCCCAAGATAGTTTTCATTGGCGCCGGCAGTCTCGGATTTACCCGGAAGTTGGTGCGGGATTTATTAACTTTCGATCGGTTAAAAGATTCACACATCGCCCTGGTGGACATCGATGAGGAACGGCTCGAATTTGCACAGCGCGCTTGTTTGAAAATCATTGGCGCAGCCGGAGGCCGGGCGACTGTGTCTGCTACCACTGACCGTCGTCGTGTGCTGGAAGGCGCAGATGCAGTTTTGGTGACCATACTTTGCGGGGATACCCGTGTCTGGCAGGAAGATATTTTGATACCAAAAAAATATGGAATTGATATCAATGTCGGTGACACCCGGGGACCTTCCGGAATTTTCAGGGCATTGCGCACCATTCCGACAATGCTGGATATCTGCCGCGATATGGAGGAGTTATGCCCGGATGCAATTTTATTGAATTACACCAACCCCATGGCAATGCTCTGCCATGCCATGCAGCGAACAACGAAAATTAAGGTAACGGGTTTATGTCACAGCGTTCAGGAAACTGCCGAGATGCTGGCGCGCTGGTTGGAAATTCCTTTTGAACAAATGGATTACGTCTGCGCTGGTATCAATCATTTATCCTGGTATTTGGAGTTGAAACATCGTAATGTGGATCTTTATCCCCGCCTTAGAGAGCGGGTGGCAAGTCGCTCCGAAATTTATAATGAAGAACAGGTTCGAAACGAAATGTTTCTGGCGCTGGATTTTTATGTCACTGAGTCCAGCGGACATAATTCGGAATATAACTGGTGGTTTCGAAAACGCAGCGATTTGATTGAAAAATACTGCACTCACGGTACCGGCTGGAATCCGGGACATCATGCTTTTATTTTGAACGAATATCGTCAGGCGGAACAGACGTGGAAGAACAAATTTTTAAATTGGTTGAATGATAAAAATGCGCTATCGCTGGAACCGGGAAAAGAATACGCCGCCCATATTATCAATGCTGTTGTCGGAGGGGAAATTTATGAATTTAACGGAAACGTTGTCAACACCGGACTGGTTACAAACTTACCACCGGGCGCGTGCGTGGAAGTTCCGGTGATTGCATCGCGGAAGGGATTTTCGCCGGTTTATGTGGGGGCGCTACCGCCGCAATGCGCCATTTTAACCGGGCTCAGTGCGCAAACCGAAATGATGGCGGTTGAAGGGGCACTAACCGGTGATGCACGTCTGGTTTATCAGGCAATTGTACACGATCCATTGACCGCGTCGCAATTGTCGTTGAGTGAAATCAAGGATATGGTACGGGAGATGTTTCAACAAAATCAATCTCTTCTGCCGCAATTTAAGTATGATGATCTTTAACGCCGATGCTATAGCTGATGGATAATTTTATCCCAAATTTGGAGCAGGTATGACCAGCAGAGAAGTTGTAAAAGCAGCGATTCGCTTCGATGGTGCCGAAAGGATACCCATTGATTTTCCCGAACCGTATGGATCGGATTTTTTCTTCATCAACATGAATCCATCTCCGGACGACCGCCCCGATAATTCGCGTGATGAATGGGGCGCTTTGTGGGAGAATATTGGTGTTTGCAGCCTGGGTGAAGTAAAAGATTTTCCGCTTAAAAGCTGGGATGATTTTAACAAACTGATCATCCCCGATATCACAGATCCCCATCGTTGGGAAAGCATACGCGGTGTCCGCCAATCTGCTGGTGAAAAATTTGTGCTCGGCTTTGGCATCTCACTTTACGAACGGGTGCATTTTATCCGCGGGCTGGAAAATACCTGGGT
>DSAU01000499.1 GCA_011046315.1 bacterium | reverse complement strand
ATTATCCCCAAGCTGGTCGCAGGGATCAAATTTATCATCGTAATAGGCAGGACCGGCGCCCCATTTTTCCTGTCCGCCGTTATCACTGAAAAAGATAACCAATGTATCCTGCTGCAAATTTTCTGTTTTAAGCGCCGCCAAAATCTGACCGATGCCGTGGTCCATGTGCGTCATCGATGCGGCATACAGGCGGCGGCACTCGTTTTCGATCTGCGAATACATGTCTTCCCAGTACTTTTCCTCCTGCACCGGAAAATGGGGCACGCTGAACGGCACGTACAAGAAGAATGGTCTGGTTTTATCCCGAAGCTCCGTGATGAAACGAATCGCCTCGTTCGTAATCAGATCAGTGGCGTGACCTTCCTCATCGACAAATTGGTCATTGCGATGCCAGGTGCGGTCGCCGTTTTTATAAATATGCGTGAATTGATCGAGCTGACCATGAAAATAGCCGTAGGAATAATCAAAGCCGTATTTCAGCGGACCGACCTCGGGTCGCAAACCGAGATGCCATTTGCCGGTGATGGCGGTTTGATAGCCGTTTCTTCGCAGCAGCTCGGCTGACGTCACTGTGTCTTTGGGCAGCGCCTGTTTGCTTTTCAATGCAATCGGCCCGAGAATGCCGTAGCGACTCGGCGGTCCACCCGTTAAAAGGGCAGCACGGGTCGGCGAGCACACCGGACTGACATAGAAATTGTCCAGTTCCACTCCCTGTTGCGCCAGCCGGTCGATGTTCGGCGTTTTGAATTCGGGATTGTGATAGCCCACATCGTTCCAGCCGGTATCGTCTGAAACAAAGATAACGATATTGGGCGGACGTTTTGGCTTTGATTCACAGGAAAAAAGCAGTGAGCTCAAACCCAGACCAGCGCAGGCCTGAGTCGTCTGTTTCAAAAAATCTCTTCGTTTCACGTCATCTTCTCTTGACTATTTTTTTTCGGATGTATAAAAAGTCCTTCGTGTTTTCAATTGGCTACTTGATCGTTTTAAATTTTTTAACATGAATAGCCAATGTATGATTATCAAAACCGACCAGATAAAACGGCAATCCTTTCGAGTCTGCGAACGAAGCGGTCTCATACACTTTGATGGTACCAAACAACCGATCCTGCACCCAGCGATGTCCATGGCCGACAAAAATGGCTTTGATGTGCGGCCGGTATTTTTCAAGAAGCGCTTAGAACCGGGGCTCTTTAACGCGGGTAATCAAATGCTCTGGTTTGCACCAGATTTTAAAATGATCGGTTTTCAGGGGGTGATGAAACAACAGGATCGTGGGCTTGTCATCATTCAGCTGCGCCTCAAACCAGTCGAGTTGTTGTTCGTCAAAATGGCGATTCACATAACGTCCCCTCATGCTGTTCAGACAGATAAATTTCCAGCCCTGATGCTCAAAAGCATAATATGGCTCGATGCCGGCATCTCTTTTCCAGATGTGCTCCATTTGCAGAATTTCTTCCAATGAAAAATAACGGTCCGAATCGACGCTACGGTTGAATTTGTAGTCATGATTGCCCAGAATCAGGTAGTAAGGAATTTTGAGTTCACCCAATAAAGCCTGCAATTTTTTCATGCGATTGTTCGACTCGTCAGGCACATTGGGTTCCTCATTGCCATAAATGCTTGAAACCAGATCACCTGTTATCAGCAGCAGTTGCGCAGAAGGGAATTCATTGGCATTGATTTTTTCAATCAATTGCGCCAATCGTTTATCCTTGGATTCATCATTGCTGATATGTGTATCGGAAATGACGATCGCCTGAAAATCGCCCGAGAAATTATGGTTTTTCAGTCCGCTGCAATTTGCAAATAGAAAAAGACTAGCAAGCAGAAGCAGAAAAAATTTAATAATTGATTTCATAACTTTTTTCTGACAAATATTCCCAACGGATAATTCGATTGTTTGTAATTTGAGTATTGAGTCTTGAAATTTATTTGTCATTTGTCTTTTGAAATTTGGAAATGAATCAGGTTGTCATCTCATGCCGGCACAATCTTATCTTCTGTTCGCTCCTGCCAATCCACAATTTTATTTTTCAACCGACGTTTCACCTCCTCATATCCATCCTGATAATAGAGATTGGTCGTCTCCAAAGGATCTTTGTTCAGATCGAACAACTGGCATTTATCCAGATCGCTCCAGCACAGCTTCCAGCCATCGGGCGCAATAACGGTTCGAATTGAAGCATCCTCGGCGCTCTTCACCGCTTCAGCAGAAATGCCAGGCAAGGCCGGATAATTTTCATCGCCCCGCAATTTGGGATTCCATTCGATGAAAACATCATCATCGAAGGTTTTGCCACTTTGCATCATCGGCAGCAGGCTTTTGCCCTGCAAATTTTCAGGAGCCTTATGGCCCATCAATTCCAGCAGCGTCGGCACGAGGTCAATATGGCTGACAGGATTTTTAATGATTTGTTGCCGCCTTCCCTGCCGGGAAATGCGCATCAGCCAGGGTATTCTGGCGGCTTCTTCGTACATCATGGTCTTGTTGAGCAGCCGATGGGCGCCCATCATATCGCCGTGATCGCTGGTGAAAACAACGATGGTATTCTCTGCCAATCCCAACCGTTCCAACTCGGATAAAATCGCCCCCACGCTCAAATCGACCTGGGTCACCAGACCCCAGTAATTCGCTGCCAGCCGCCGCCACTGTTCCTCGGTCCGCAATTCCTTGCCCTTGTAGCCGTTCTGGTACAGCTTGTTTCGGATCAGGCGATAGCGCAACGGCTCGTCCTCCTCCAGCGGATCATCGAAATTGGCAGGCAAATCGATTTCAGCCGGATCGTGCTGGTCATCCAATGGACCGAAGAATGGCGGATGCGGCTCTAAAAAATTGACATACAGCATGAACGGCTCGTTTCGATGGCGACGCAAAAAATCGCATGCCTTTTGCTCAAGGAATTTGGGCTTGCAATGCTCCAGCGGCAGTCCCGCGGCAAATTCCCGGGTGAAATCGCCACGCTCCCGGTT
>DSAU01000300.1 GCA_011046315.1 bacterium | reverse complement strand
ACATTTAAGCGGGATGTAAAAGAATTAAGTATATAAAAACAGGACGCTGAAATTCGTTCGGAGCAAAAAATAAAGGGAAACGAAAATGCAGTTTATCAGAGATGCCAATATTGATTTTATCGGAAAAAGGAAAGTTGCGATCACCATCTCACTGTTTTTGATCCTGGGAAGTATCGTTTCGTTAATTTTGCACGGCGGCCCCAATTACGGTATTGATTTTACAGGTGGCGCTTCGCTGAAATTACGTTTTGAAAAAGAGATAGATGTGGCGGAAGTTCGAAGCATTTTATCGGGAATTGGCTTGGGCAACGCCGAAATAAAAGAGTTTAGTGAGATTCATGAAATTTTAGTCCGAATTCAACAGTTATCGGGCGCCGAAGATCTTTCTGACAAAATTATCAGTGAATTGCAGGACAAGTTGCCGGACAATCCATTGGATGTACGAATGCGAGAAACAGTTGGTCCAAGAATCGGCGGGGAACTCAGAAGAGCAGCGATATTGGCAGTTTTAATCTCACTGGGGCTCATTCTGGCTTATATTAGTTGGCGCTTCGAGTTTATGTTTGCTATGGGCGCGGTAGCGGCTTTGTTTCATGACGTTACGATTACGCTGGGCATTTTTTCATTACTGAATCTGGAAATCTCGCTGGCTGTTATCGCAGCTTTTTTAACGATCATCGGCTATAGCTTAAACGATACAATTGTGGTTTTTGACCGAATACGAGAAAATTTAAAGATCATGCGCCGGGAAAACCCAATTTTGATTTTTAATAAAAGCATTAATCAAACACTCAGTCGCACTGTTTTAACTTCCGCGACGACATTTGTCGTTGTCGGCATCTTGTTTGTTTTCGGAGGAGAAGTCATCCACAATTTTTCCTTTGCTCTGGTCATAGGTATTATTATCGGAACCTACTCGTCTGTATTTATCGCCAGCCCGGTAGTTGTCGAATGGAAATTGAAGGCTGAACAAAAAAAGCGAAGCAAATAGTTGAACAATGAGATTGGATTTTGGTAACAGAAAAATTTGGAGGACATCACTATGAATTTAAATGAACGCGAAATAGATGGTGTTGTTGTGCTAGAGCTGTCGGGAAAAGTAATGGGCGGTCCCGACGCCAGTCTGTTAAGTGAGAAATTACATCAATTGGTTGATCTGAAAAAAACCAGGGTTATTGCCGACCTGGGCAAAGTGAGTTGGTTAAATAGTTCGGGGTTGGGCATTTTGATCGGAGGGCTAACCACCATGCGCAACAGCGGCGGTGACCTGAAATTGGTTAATGTTACCGGAAAAATTGAAAGCTTGCTCATCATCACTAAGCTGATCAAGGTGTTTGAGACGTTTCAAACAATCGAGGAAGCGGTCAATAGTTTCAAATAATTTGCTCTTAATGTGCGATGTACAATTTGAACACACGCAATTTTTTTATCAACTGAAAATGACTCCGACTGATTTCAGGTTCGGAGTTTTTTTCGGTTAATTGAGGAAAAAATGCCAGTAAATATTGTTGTCGGTTGTCAATGGGGAGACGAAGGCAAAGGAAAAATCGTTGATCTGCTGAGTGAAAATGTTGATATCTGTGCTCGCTATCAAGGCGGCGCAAATGCAGGACATTCCATCGTCATCCGGGATAAAAAATACATTCTGCATCTAATTCCCAGCGGCATTTTGCACTCACAAACAGTTTGTGTGATTGGAAATGGTGTTGTGATTGACCTCGCAACCCTGTTTGATGAGATCGAATTTTTAAATAGCCATCACATTGATGTCCAGGGGCGGTTGCTCATCAGTAACCTGGCGCATGTAATTCTCTCTTTTCACAAGCTGCTGGATTCAGAACAGGAGCGGTTAAAACTAACCGATAAAATTGGCACAACCGGTCGCGGCATCGGCCCAGCCTATGTGGATAAATATAACCGTCTCGGTATCCGTATTATCGATTTGTTCAATCCAGTCCGGCTGAAAAAAAAGATTTACAGCAATCTCTCCCAAAAGCATCAGGAGTCAAAAAATATTTATGATCTACCGGAGCAATCTGCCGATAAAATTGTAGCGGACTGCCTGAACTTCGCGGATAAAATTGAGCCCTTTGTTGCAGATACATCACTACTCCTCAACGAGGCAATCGATGAAGGAAAACGGCTGCTGTTAGAGGGTGCTCAGGGAACATTGCTCGATGTTGATTTTGGTACCTATCCCTTTGTAACTTCTTCCAACCCGGTCAGTGGCAGCGCCTGTGTCGGGCTTGGAATAGGACCTACTAAAATCGATAAAATTATTGGTGTACTAAAGGCTTATACAACGCGCGTTGGTGAAGGTCCGTTTCCGACCGAGTTCTCAGGAAAATTTGCCGAGCAAATGCGGACACTGGGAGACGAATACGGCGCTACAACTGGCAGACCGCGACGTTGTGGTTGGTTTGATGCAGTAATCGCCAGATACGCAGCGCGCATCAATGGGTTGGATTCGTTCGCGCTGACCAAGCTTGACGTGCTTGACCAATTGCCGGAGCTCAAAATATGTATTGCCTATCGAATTAATGGACAACAGGTCACAGAATTTCCGGCTGATATTGACGATCTGAGCAATTGTAAACCAGAATATATTACACTGCCCGGATGGCAGACTCCAACCGGTGGAATTCGAAAAAGAATTGATCTCCCCTTGAACGCTCGCAATTATATTTCAAAAATCGAAGCGTTGACAGGCAAACCAATTGCGATTATTTCTGTCGGTCCCGATCGGAGGCAAACCATCTATGAGCAGAACATTTAAGCCCCATGATTTAGTTTGCGCCTGCTAAAAACCCCGCCAGACGCGATTTATAATGTGGGTCAATTTTCACCAAAAAATTGCTTTCCCGTTTTTCAACTAACCAGTTTGGAATTACGAAAAACATTAGCAAAAGGGCTTTGTGTCGCGTTCAGACAAATTTTTACAATTTGGGCAAATTGCGCCAGCCTATGATGCTTGCCGGTT